>JAILBX010000249.1 GCA_024680675.1 Lachnospiraceae bacterium
AGTTATAGTATTATTCTCAAAGGAAGAAACAACTTTATCATCTCCTGCCCCCTCAAGTACAGGAAATCCGTTACATTTTACGGTCGCTTTGTATACTTTTCCACCAATAGTCACGGCAATCTGAGCTGAACCCTTATTTCCATTAGCCTCCAGAACAAAATTAGAAAGTTCAGTATCTACAATACTTTCTGCCAGAGGGAAATCAAAGGTTAAAATATTTTTTTTGTCCGTCACAGTAACCTGATATTCCCCATCCTTAACATCCGGTAGCAGATTATCTGTTGCAATAAAGAGTTCTTCCAGATTTATGGATTTTCTCCTGCTTGTAAATGTCTGATTTGATTTCTTTATTGTTACAGCTTTGATACTTAAGGTCTTTTTCTCATTACCCTTTGTAATAGTCAGCTCTGTATCTTTCTTGACTGTCATTTTATTTGTCTTTTTGTTTACTGTTACAGCATTCTTAACAGATGAAGACCAGTCAAGATCTTTTTCAAGTATATAATTACCATTCTTTAAAAGGGTTATTGTGTCTTTATCTTCCACATCATTATATCTCAGGGTGTTGTCAGTTAAAGTTTGAACAAAATCATTCCTCGTAACTTTCACTTTGATCTCTACACTATTAGTCGCTTCATCACCAAATTCATCTATGACACTAATTACTGTACTTCCCTCCCCTATACCAAGGACCTTTCCATCATCAGAAACCACGGCCACATCCGGATCCTTGGATGTATATATCAGGTCACTTAGATTATTATAGGGTTCGCAATTTATACGCAAGAGACATTCTTCACCTTCTTTAATCGTAATAAGCTCATCATCTTCATAATCATTAATATCTGCATCTATATCCACGTTAGCCGATGTATAGTTGTAAATACTGTTATCATCACCTATGGATTTATCGTCAACTGTGATATCTATCCTTCCATCCAATACCCCATATTCATTAAAGATCTCACGCTTATCCGGGTCTATAGGAATAAACAAGGCCTTTATTGTTTGTGCTTTGATATCTTCGTAAATCTCAGATTCCCCCATAAGCTCTCTCTCTGAGTCTTTCTCTGCATTACGTGTCAAGGAGGCTTTAATATTTTTAGCTGCTATATTTCCTGTATTTCCCACATATACTACAACATACCAATAATCTTCATTTATTGCCTTCTCTTCAAAATTATACAGCTCATTTAAATCAGTAGCACCTGAGTATTGAAGGAGATCTCCCAAAACATCGATTTCTTTATCACTTAGAGCTCTTAAAACATCTTCTTCCTCTTCTTCGGTAAGTACACCGGTGACTGAAGCCGCTTTTATTTTTTCTTTTATATTTCTAAGATTTCCAATAAGCTCCATACCGGAAATAACATAAGGCTCTTTTAACTCAGAAAGCTGATAACCTAAATCCAGTAAAATAACGTACTCATCTGTACCATACACCTTTGATGAATCTTGATATTCAAGCTCTGTTACTTTCGCAACGAATTCAAGCTTATCTAATTCTTCGTCGCTTATATCAGAAGGGATCATCCACTCAACATTAAACTCCCTTTCATCACCGGGAAAAATAGTTTCACTGTCATCCGACCACTGTATACTTTCTGCTGCTTGTGTCTCTGTTTCACCTATTCTTTGTATAAAATCAACACGGTAATTTTTAGCAGGAAGCAATCCCTCATTCTCTACTGTAAAACTTAATTCAACCGTTTCTCCCGGAACCGGATAGCTATCCTCCTCATCCATTATTAATCCATCAACTATTTTAAGACTGGAAACTGGCTGACAATCAAGCTCAACAAGCCTGAATTTCTCGCTTTTAAGCCCTTCTTCCGTAATCGTATTCTCGAAGATATTAGCAATAATCGTCGCTGCATGATCTTCATCAACAGCAACTGTCAGCTCATCTATAGCTTTTTTATAATTGGTTATCTGGATAAGATCTCCCCATCCGCTTCTTTCCTCACTTGATTGCGCTATAAAATAAGACGCAGCATAAATTTCTATACCCTGATCAGACTGAATATGTCCCTCTTCATCATTCTCTACTTCTTTTTCTCCCGGAGCGATCATAAAAAGATAATCATTTCCATCTTCCCCGGATATAACCTGATACTGAGTAATATTAGCGGCACTATCTTCATCCGATCCAAATGTGAAGCTGTTTATTCCGATATCATAACTGTTCCCATTGTCATCTTTATCACCATTTATAACATGCTCAAGGGGTGAAATTTCATCCTCCTCACTTGCAGGAGACAACATGTAATCCGCACTTAGAGTATTAAACGTCTTACTGTCACTGATCCAGGTGATCAAGGTATCATCATTAAGCTTATTTATCTTTATATCACCAACATTTCCGCTTTGAAGCTTTATAGGACTATATTCTTTTCCTTCAGTAATGTTCTTGACATCAAGCCACACCTCTGCATCTACTTCTTTAGACGTGTTAGTGAGTTCCGTACCACTTTGATTCAAGGTTTTATCGACTGAATAAGCTGTGAGCTTCCATTCATCATTGTTTACCTTACAATCTTCGGAAACATAATTAAGAACCAGAGGATCCTTAATGTCGGGATGAGCTATTGTAATAAACTGTTCATCCTTATCAATTACATTATTAACTGTATCGTAGCTCTTACAAACCCAAGTTGTATAATTTGAAGTATGAGAAGCTAACTCATTAATGGTACCTGCATCGCTAATATCCTTTTTATAATAATATAATATTATGTTATTATTTTCCGAATATAACTTAACATCACTGTTAACAAAATCATCGTTAGTAACCGTAATGGGATCTGACATTGTACCTTCGGAAATGTCATATACTGCCATTTTTATGTTAGTCGACATAAGGGCTTCCTTAGCAGCCTGAACATCTGCATCACTCTTCCCTTCTTCATCAATAATAACATCTTTTAACGTTTTATCAGTGGTGGTCCAGGCAATATAAACCTTTCCATCCTTAATTATCATGTTGCTTTGGACATCATTTCCAAGACTTTCAGGATCCACAAGTTCGGGCTTTTCAAAGCCATCACCATTGTTTACAGAGTATACCAGACTTGTCTTTCCATTATTTTTACTTAAATAAGTTAATACACTTACACCCGAGCTGTATACTATATGTGGACGAAGGTATCTCGCCCCGTTATCAACCAGTACTTTTTCTTCACTTATATTTTCAGGCGTTTTTAAAGTAAGTCCAACACTTTCCAAGCTTTCATTTTCTACGGATTCAGTACCTAAATAACATATTTCCTCTCCTTCTGTGTAAAGAGGAACAAGGGACTTTTCTTCCTTGATCTGGTTTATATCCCCTTTGGACTCCTCGCTCTGAAGCTTACTATTAGTTTGAAATACTCCTGTCTTTAATTCTACCTTTCCTAAATCCAGGTTATACGAGCACACAACTAAATCAAAACTAATACCACCTCCGACACTTAAATACAAACCACCGTCGTTTTCTTTATCTTTGCTGTATAATGTGTACCTTGCAGTACCTACTACTGATAATTCTCCTCTGGCGCCAACTACTCCATAAAATCCCACTCCAGGCATAAATTTAATAGAAAGCGTAGGATCTACTGTTATAATTCCGGGATTTGTCACATCAGAAAGATCTTTTGCTTTTTTTGCATTCGCATACGTAGTCCTTGTATACTCAGTTACAAATCTCCCATCAATATAAAAGGATCCGGAGGCCTCTATGGCTATATAGGCCGGTAAACAACCTATTACATAATGCATGGCCCTTTCATAATCAGCCCCTATACCAAGAACATATTGTCCTCCTGCAAAAACATATTCGTTTCCTGCTGTATCAAAAGTATAAAAAAGCTGAAGTGCTGCAGCAAATTTTATATCTAGAGGAGGATTGTTGGGATCCGGCTTGTTAAGAGTTGCAACAGAATCCGAAAGCTGTTGTTTTTTTAGCTCATTTTGATATTTTTTTCTAAGATCATTAGTCCATTCCTCCTTTATTGTTCTGGATTCATCTTCAGTTCTTCCATTGATAAGCCTGCTAAGATTAGCTTTTTCCTGCTGGTTTGCGTACTGTTCCACATCAAAACTATCCACTTTCTCCTTAATAGTTTTAACTTCTTGCTGCTCAGCAACAGCATCTTTATGTTTACCATTTCTAAGTTCGTCCAACTTTTTCATCTGCTTTTTGGCTTTATTAACAGAAACCGATAGTCCAACTGTGATTACAAAAGGTGAGGTTGTTGGATTTTTCTCATCGATATACGTTTTTTCAAGTCGAAGAGCTCCTGTTTTGGCCATTAATCCATCACCCAGTTTACCTACCACAGGAAACTTTGACATGAAATTATTGTTAGTGATATCAATGGTATAGCTTTGAGGATCATCTGCCTGAAGTACATTTCCAAAAGTAAGACCGGTATTTATTCTTGCATATTCCTTATAGACCTTATTAAACTTGGTACCATCATTATATGTAACCGTTTTTGCCTCATTACTTATAATCTGAACATATAAGGTATCGCCTGCCTTAATATCGGATAAAGCTTTAAAGTTGGCCTTATAGATATTTTTATCCCCTGTAGGAAGAGGTGTGGTTATTTCAGTTTTTTCTTTATCTAACTCTCGCAAGGTCCCATAAGAATCATATATCAAATACCTGACAGCCTTTACACTCCCCTGTACAGGATCTACATATGTACTTATGGAAATATTTTCATCGGGTCTTAATTCCACAAAATTTTTAATGGTATCCCTCATTGGATCAGCATCATAAGCATAATCAACCTTTATGATCTTAGGTGCTCTCGGAGAATAGATTGGCATACCCATACTATCTATATTGACGACAGTTACATTTTCTGTAATCTCCTTATATGTCATAGACCTAGTGCTATCATCAGGAAGCATAACAGCGAATGTACTCTTAACAGGCGCAAGATTACCGGGTAAAGTAACATACTTTACCTGCTGTCTGTCTTCGTTGTCAAATACAATTGAAATAACGTCTCCCGGGATAGCACTGATACCTTTGATGGAAAACTTTCCATTAGGATCAGTCAAAGCACTATTCCTAAGAACCATTGGGACCATATCCTGTTCATTATTATATCCAAGCATATATGTTCCGGATGCCTTAACTGTTAAACCTATAGCAGCATCTGTCGTTTTTTCTCCATCAGCTGCACGAAGCTTCGAACTCGAGTATATAGCCTTACTATTTATTTCAAAATATCTGTAATCTTTGGTATCCACCTCCTCTGCGTCAACCATGATAACATTTTCAGAAGCCTTTACACCTGCAAGGATATCGGCCACATAACCATTAACCTTTTGCCCTGTATTTTCTATGGTAAAGACCGGCCTATAACTTCCATCATTTTCAGCACTGTCCAACAAGCGTATTTCATATGCATCTCCTGCAACAGGTAGAGTAGATGCATCAGACTCTGACAGCTTATTTTCAATCTTTAAAATATTTTTACCTGCTAAATTCTCCGGAAGCTCATCCTGTGGAACAAGACCGGAAACTATGAAATATTTTTCGGCCTCATCACTCATCTTTATTTCAATACAGTTTGTGTCTTTTGTGAAAACGGGCCTTATTGTATAACGTTCCACATCTGTAAGCTTAACACTTAGAGGATTATTAATAAGATCTCCGGAATAAACGGGCTGTGTATCATCATAATTCTTATAAGCAGCTATAGAATAGCCACTGAAAACATATCCAGCTTTTGCATTACCCGAAAGGTTAAGGCTGTCTCCTACATGAAACTGATATTCCCCGGTCTTGCTGATCTCAGAGGATGCAAAACTTCCCTCTCCAACTGATGGTAATACCTGAACACTTACTGTTATAGGCTCAAAAATAGGCTTTACTGTTACGCCCATAACATAACCTTCTTTATTTAATTCACTTTCCTTTACTTCTATGCCACGGCTGGTCAGTTCATTTATAAACTGATCATTTATTGTAAAAGTACGTCCATCCTTAGAAAGATAACTTACTTTACCTGAAGTAACATCTTCTCTGCTGACAGTAAACTTTTCTCCACCGTTTGGAATGATCTGCCATCCCGTTAACCTTCCTTTTGGAACCTTTATATCGCTGTCATTGGCTTCGATATCAAAGGTTATATTTTCTCCATAAAATCTTCTCACATTGTCGGGGACCTTAGCAACTGCAGGATATAAAGATTCTGTATTTCCTCCGCTTGTTTTATAGGTAAGAGTATTTGCCGTATCTACAGAAAAGTCTATAGATTTAAACATACCCACTATGCCATATATATGTGCTTCAGGTTCCGTACAACCGAAAGCTGTTCTATCAATATTTATCCTAATGGAAGATTCCTCTTTTGTATATGGAACTTTTCCGGGATCTGAGTGTTCCGCGGTTCCATAACATCTGTTCGTTCCCTGAGTTACTCTTAAAGGTCCCATAAGAATTCTATTCTTTATATGATAATCTCCACTATCTGGATCATAGTTGTTTATATTCCCGGTATATAAAGATTTAATTGCTCCGTAACTTCCTACACTATAACAATCCTTGCCCATAATTGTTATGGAAGTCTGACAACTATCATACTTAGATTGAGCAGTATAATCCAGGAAATATGAAGCAAAAGGGGTCATTGATGTCCTAAAGCCCATACCTGTTCCACCATAATCATTTGCAAGCCTAGAGTACCAAAGAAGATGACCACGGTTAAATAAATAATCATAATAATTACGAGCTTTACTCTTTGTGGGCGTATCTCCATAATAGTATCCATACATCCATGGATCAGAGCCTCTACAAATATAATAAGTACCAACCTGAACTGAAGCTTTTCTTCCAAGTTGTTGATCATTTGTTAGGCTGATTATCTTTAATTGATCCTTATTATCTCCCTCTGCAAGTGTATATTTGTGACCTGCAATGTAAATGTCATCCCCTATAGTTGGTCCGTTACCTGACGCTTCCAACTCTATATTGTCGGATTGTATTTCTTCTTTTGTATCCTTTATTCCATAATCCACAAAATCCTTATTAGCAGGAGGAACTATTATTTCTGCCTTACAAAACTTTCCTTGGTCGCACCCCTTAAAATCGTAAAGTTCTACCTCATACTGAGTTTCTTCCTTCCCCTGGTTAAAGGTCAACTCAACATTTTGCTCCATAACATAGGGTTGAAAAGTTAACTCTCTAACACCATTATCACCCTCACCAGCTATTTTCAAAACAACCGTAGACAAAGAATATTCAGATTTTTCCCTTTTTACTGTTATAGACACTTTACCATTTACTGCCTTATAACTATCATTCGAGAGACTAATTAGCGACTTCTCTGAAGGTTCGTCATCTTTGATCACAATATCAACCATATATGGCTCTGCAAGCGTTGTTCCCTCAGATACGTCACATATGTTGAACTGAAGCATCTCGTCGCCTTCGGATTCCCTATCTTCTATAACCTCAAAGGTAATAGTTTTTCTATCTTCTCCCTTATTAAAATGCAAAGGCGTTGATGAAGATATATCCAAATAATCTCCTAAATTAATAATACCATTTTCAGTTATCATACTGATAAGACCGGTAAGACCTTCGCTATCTAGATCCTCTGTTGTCTCTCTTGTAGGAAGCCCTGTCTGGCTTTCCTTTAATTTGGCAAGTGATGATCTTTCCCCTAAGTCCTTTGGAGCATTC
Organism: Lachnospiraceae bacterium; assembly: GCA_024680675.1. Classification (GTDB taxonomy): domain Bacteria; phylum Bacillota; class Clostridia; order Lachnospirales; family Lachnospiraceae; genus UBA2868. Next base: position 7,685 of record JAILBX010000249.1, read on the forward strand.
TCCTCAATCGCATTATCTGATACGCTTTTTTCTGAAAGAATTCCAAATTTATCCTCACTACTTTCAAAACTATTAATTTCTCCATTTTGCTTAGGCAGAGTCCCGCCAATTGCATTATCTGACACACTTATCTCTGAAAGGAATCCATATTCATCCTCACTGCTCTCCAAGCCATTATCTTTTACATTTTGTTGCAACAAAGTACCTTCAACCTCAAGTACCTCTGTGCTATATCTGTCATCGGAAATTGCATAATCCTTACCATAGCTTGCAGATACATCAATGGTCTTTAGATTGATATCTGTTTCTATATCCAAGTCACCTACACGATAAATGGTTATAGCATATTTTCCCTTTTCCTCTACCTGAGCCTGGGTTGTTCCCATAACCACATAAGTAACACCATCCGGGATAGTCCCCTGAACTGTGGCAGGTATCTCTTCAGCCAGTAACTTTACATCTGCGCCAAATTCCTCTATATTACCGACATCACTGACATCTATCATATCCTGTCCCAAAATCTGAACCGGTGTCAAACCAAGAACCATAGAGATGGCTAAAATTACACTTAAAATACGCTTACTAATATTCATACCTTTTCTTTTACCTCCGTCTAATAATCTAATACCTTGATCAATGTAACTTTTAATTAGTAATTTCACTGTGGTTCTATCCCCCTTTGCTTGATTATAAAATCAGGATGTTCATCACTTCCACCAATCTGTCTGTAATACTTACCCTTGCCGAAAGCCTTTACGGTAGCAGTTCCTTTTTAATATTGTTTGTAAATTAAAAATTTAAATTCCACCGCTCTTTTTACAGAGTTCTCTACAGACACTTCAGCTTAACACCAGATCCCTGTTTTTACCTTATTTATCAAGAAGGTATAAAAGTCCTCTATCCAGATATTCAGCCCAAAACTCCCAACTATGAATACCAGGGCCTTCATCAAACAGATAATCAGCATTCTCCTTTTTAAGAAAGTCTGCATAATCTCTATTGCCCTCTATCAGATAATCATCATGACCGCAAGCCAGGTAGATCCTTGGTATTT
>JAILBX010000264.1 GCA_024680675.1 Lachnospiraceae bacterium
TCCTGATCTGATCCCCCTTGATCTGCCTCCTCAGTATCTTCTTCATAGTCATCTATCAGTCCTTCAAAAAGAGGATCATACTCCTTAAACTCCTTATCCTCATCCTCCTCGTCCTTCTCTTTTTCAGCTTCTGAACTTACCGTTTCGGTGGGAGAATAAGAAGGCTTTGGCGTTGGAGTGATTATTATCACCGGTCTGTCCTCAGGTACCGGTGTGACTTCCCTTGCAGGTATCCCTGTAGGATCAGTCCCTGTCTCCCATGAAGGAAACGAAGTTGGGATTGGGCTGCTTGTTGGCGTCGCTGTGGGTATTGGCCTGCTTGTCGGCGTCGCTGTGGGTATTGGCCTGCTTGTCGGCGTCGCTGTGGGACTTGGCTTACTTGTCGGCGTCGCTGTGGGACTTGGCTTACTTGTTGGCGTCGCTGTAGGACTTGGCTTACTTGTTGGACTTACTGTCGGACTTGGCTTACTTGTTGGCGTTACTGTAGGACTTGGCTTACTTGTTGGCGTTACTGTCGGACTTGGCTTACTTGTTGGCGTTACTGTGGGACTTGGCTTACTTGTTGGCGTTACTGTCGGACTTGGCTTACTTGTTGGCGTTACTGTCGGACTTGGACTTGGGCTTACCGGTCTTGTAACTACAGGTGTTGGAGTAGCCTTTGCTTTAACAAAAAGGATTCCTGTTTGAGACTCTGCCCTGTCACCTGAATAACCTGTGGCTATGCATCTGTAGCCCTTATTGTTATGCCCTATGCTGCAGCCCGAAATATTCAGATTCGGAGTATTTGTACCATAATAGTAAAGCCCGCCGGATCCATTCCCATCTGCAATATCATAAAAATTCCCATTTTCATTTACCTGCCATTGATAACTTTTCGCATCGCTGGCCGCTGCGGAAAAGGCCGCGCTGTTTCCTTCATATACAGTTGTATTCACCGGATGAGAAGTAAATCTTGCAGCTTTAAATTTATATACCTTAAGACTGGTGGTGATATTAGCATACTTTGGCATTTTTGCGCCGCATCCCTTACAATGGTTTGGATCATCATCTCCAAAGCCCTTACACAGGGCATAACCATATTCAAAATTCATGAAGGTCTGTATCTTATACTTATGAGAAGGATCAAGATCCACATCTCCGCCTGTTCTTTTTATCACATTTCCGTTTGTCAGATCATTTATGACCACCACGGCAGTTCTTGGAGGTATATCAACCTCGCAGTAGCATATATGACTTCCCCCATTATAACAGTAGGGGCATTTAAATTTATAAAAACCATACTCCGTATTGGTTACGGTAAAGGACACTTTAGAGGAACCCTCGGGTATAGTTCTTGTAGCTGCATCCTCCCAACCGTCTACTAACTCATATTCCGCTGCAAAAGCCCTTTCAGATGCCCAAAAGATCAGGATAAATAGTAATAGGAGCACTGTCTTAAAGGCTGATAACAAGCATCTCTTACTTATAATATTTATATTTTTCACCATTAATCTACACCTTCCTCCATTTTAAAGCTTATCGTTTTTTGAGTAATAAAAAGTAAAGCAGTGGCATAAACTGCTAAAGCATTATCTTATATCACGCTTTTTACTTTCTTTACCTGATTTTGATCCTAAGGGACCTGTCTTTTTTAACTTTGTTAAGTTGGCAATTGCGAACTGAATTCCGGGATATACAAAAGCTTAAACCCGGCTTGATCTTTGACAGCTTCTATGCCTGACACTCCCAAGCATAGGCTCCACATGTATTATGACCTGTGAGTAAAAATTCAAAACTTACTCATATCCTTTGTTAGCTACTATAAAGGTCTTTAAAATGATTGTCAAACAAATAATCCTTGTAATTTTTAACAAAAAAAGAGAAAAAAAACAGCGCCAAAAGGATAGCTTCTCTTCCTTTTCTGCGCTGTTTTCTACGGATTCCTTAAAATCCGCACTTTATACCATGGGCAAATTGCACAAAATATCAATCTTAATAGCTTGAAGGCTCCACTTCCTCTGTAGCTTCATCAGTACTTTTTGTAACCATACTTTCAAGATCTTCTTTTTCCTTTAATACATACTCCTCCTTAAGCAGATCAGGATAGTCCTCATAGCTAAGGGTTATACTGAGATCTCCCGCTGCATAGGGAGCGATATCATAGGGATTAAAAATAATATAAAGGCCCTCATCATTTACTATGAAATTAAATGTTTTATCCTTTATGATCATGGCAAGGGAATCATCAAGAGTATCCTCATCAAGTTCATAATCTGCATACTCCTTCAATACTTCTCCCTTTATCAGCTCATGTATATTTTCGTAGTCTCCTACCACATCTTCCAAGGAGATCTCTTTACCGCTTTTGGGATCCAGGTTATAGCTTACACTTGCCTGAAAGGGATGAGCCCCTCCTGTAAAGGAATAGCTGCTTACTGTAAATGAAAACATGATATCATCGGCTCTTTTCAATGAAATCTCTGATTCATAGGTCATATCTTTATAGGCCTCAAGCAGGCTTTCCCTTTCCGCCGGATCCTCAACAGCTGTCTCAAAGTCCTGATAGCTTCCCCCACAGGCTGCTATTCCATCCAAAGCTTCTTTCTTTAATTCTTCATTTATCTCACCAAGCTTGGCTGCAAGCTCAGGATACTTTTCACCATAAGAAGCTTCTGCCTCAATGGTATCATAAAAGCCCTTAAGGGTAACATCCTCCACCGGTGTACAGCTCACCTTATGTCTTATTATATCCACTAAAGAGCCTTCCTTAGCTTCTTCTTTTTCTCCAGCTGTATTTTCTTCTTCCTTTACTTCTTCTGTCTTTTCTTCCTTTACTTCCTCGCCCTTTTCTTCCTTTACTTCTTCTACAGCCTCAGGACTCTTATTAAGACCTTCTTCACTTTCTTTTTTCCCACAGGCCGTAAAAGCCATGGAAAGTGCCAGCATGGCTGACAGAGTGATCAATTTTTTAACGCTCATTTTTTTCATAATATTCTCCTCTTTCTTTAAAACTGATTTTGTCTTCCTCTATTCTTATTTAAAAAGCTTAAGAATATCATTATACATTATAAAAACCGTAAGAAGCATAAGGAGGGCAAATCCCGCAAAGTGGATCTTGGCCTCAAGCTCCTGATCTGCCGGTTTTCTTCTGAATACCTCAACCAAAAAGAACAATAGCCTTCCCCCATCAAGTGCCGGAATGGGCAAAAGATTAAATACTCCCAGATTGGCCGATAAAAGCACTGCAATATTCATCATATTTATAAATACAGACAATACACCATGGCTTTTGCTTTCCTGGTAAATATCGTTTACTGTTGCAGTAAGTCCCACAACTCCCGACAGTTCATTTACCTTTACTCTTCCCCTCACCAGGGAAAGAAGACTTTTCAAGACATTTTTTACCCAGTAATTTGTATAATAAAAGCTATATTGCACTGTGGAGATAAGGGTCTGATCTTCTGCTTTTTTCCCTCCGCTTATTCCTAACATATACCTTCCCTTTTCAGGATCAAGCTCAGGAGTTATATCCACAGCCCTTCTTTCTCCCTCCCTTTCATAGGTCACTCTTATTTCTTCACCTCTGTTGAAAATAAGATTAAGGAGGACTTCATCATAGAGATGGATATTCTCATGATCCATCTTCACTATCCTGTCTCCCACCCTGAGTCCAGCTTCATAGGCCGGGGAGCCCTCTTTTACTTCATTTATCACTGAAGGAGAATAACCGGCAAGGCCAAGCACAACTATAGAAAAAACGAAGGCCAATATAAAATTTGCTATTGGTCCTGCTGCAACGGTAAGTATCCTTGCAAATACACCTGCTCTGTTAAAAGCTCTTTCAGAGGGAAGCTGTCCCTCCTCCAGGGCATCCTCTTCAAAAACACAGGCTCCTCCCAGAGGAATAGGTTTTATACAATACTTTGTTTCCCCCTTTACAAAGGAAAGGATGGTAGGTCCAAAGCCCACCCAGAATTCTTTAACATATATTCCGTTTGCCTTTGCCACGAGCATATGACCCATCTCATGTATTACCACAACAACACAGAATATTATCAGTGCGATAATTATACTCATTTGATCACCCTACCCTTTTTTCGATAAGCTCAAGGCTTTCCTTTTCAGCCTCTAAAATCTCGCTTACTGAAGGGTCTTTCTTTAGCTTATGTCTTTCCATACAATATTCTATTAATTCATCTATGTCAAGAAAACCTATCTTATGATCTAAAAATAAACCAACTGCCCTTTCATTTGCCGCATTAAATACAGTAGGCATAGTCCCTCCTGTATTTCCGGCCTCAATCGCCAGACCAAGGCCCCTAAAGGTTTCAATATCCGGTTTCTCAAAGGTTAATGTGGCAAGCTCTGTAAACTTCACCCTTTTTGTGTTAAGGTATCTTCTGTCCGGATAAAAAAGGGCATACTGGATAGGAAGCTTCATATCCGGCATACCAAGCTCTGCTATCACCGCCCCGTCTTCAAATTCCACTCCCGAATGAATTATACTCTGGGGGTGAACTATAACCTGGATCTTATCAAGGGGCACATCAAAGAGCCAGCGGGCCTCCATCATCTCAAGCCCCTTATTAACCATTGTAGCCGAATCCACAGTTATCTTTCTTCCCATAGACCAGTTGGGATGCTTAAGAGCCTGATCAAGGCTCACCTCTCTTAATTCTTCCCTTGTCTTTCCTCTAAAGGGTCCTCCTGACGCCGTAAGTATAAGGGATTCTATCCTTTCTCTGTTTTCACCCTGCAGAGACTGAAAAATGGCGCTGTGCTCTGAATCCACAGGAAGGATCTTTACCCCCCTTTTTTTTGCCAAAGGCATTATTATATGACCTGCGGTTACCAGTGTCTCCTTATTTGCCAGAGCAATATCCTTTCCTGCTTCTATGGCCGCTATAGTGGGTCTTATTCCTATCATTCCCACCATGGAGGTCACTACTATGGATACCTGATCACAAACAGCTCCCTCTATAAGGCCATCCATTCCGGATAATACCCTGACATCCGTATCCTTAATCCTTTGCTTTAGCTCCTTTGCCTTATCTTCTTGAAAGATCACGGCTATTTTGGGCTTAAATTCCCTTATCTGCTCCTCCATAAGCTCTATATTGGATCCTGCCGCCAGAACCTCTGCCTTAAGATCCTTCTCTTCTCTGACAATTTCAAGAGTCTGTCTTCCTATGGATCCCGTTGATCCAAGAATTGCTAGCTTTTTCATTTTTTCTCCCTTAATCAATAAAGTCCATTTTCACTGTAAGATAAAAGCTTATCCCTCGTAGAATATCACCTTATATGTATCAGTAAACTCGCAATAAAATATATCATTGGAGCTGCAAATATCACGCTGTCAAACCTGTCAAGCACTCCTCCATGTCCCGGTATCAGATTTCCGTAATCCTTGACATTATTATTTCTTTTAAAGGCTGAGGCTGCCAGGTCTCCCACCTGAGAAACAATGGCTCCGACAGCACAGATAAATACAACTATCCAGGTAACATTCTGGTCTCCCATCTTTTCATTTATCAATAAGCAGGAATATAAAAATCCTAAAAGGGATGCTCCAACTACTCCTCCCACGGCTCCCTCGATGGATTTTTTCGGACTTAATACAGGAGCCAGCTTGTGCTTACCTATAAGCATACCTACGCAATAGGCTGAAGTATCGCACATCCATGAAGCAATATATATTATCCAAACCATATAAGCACCATAGGGAAGGCATCTTGTCATATAGATAAAATGAAGCATTACCGGAACATATACGAAACCAAAAAATGCCTTCATAGCCATTAAGCCATCATAGCTTGGAAAGGAAAATACATAGGCCGCCATCATTGCTATTATAACTCCCACTATAACAAGCATTAGAGCTGTAAGATTGGTAAAATCAGCAAACATTCCCACTGCAAAATAGATCAGGGTACCCGCAATACCAAGAATACCAAAGATATTTATCTTCTTTTCCTCACTGCAGACCCCTACTGCCCTGTAAAACTCCATAAGCCCCACAATGGATATAAAAAGCAGGAAAATATCCATAAAGGCCCCGCCCCAGATATTCATAAGAGTTACTATAACAATAAGGACTATTCCGCTTAACAATCTTTTTAAAAACATAACACCATCCTCCGGTAAATATTTCTGCCATAAGAAGCTCTACAAAACCTTAATAATAAGTGGTCACACTCCCCCAAACCTTCGATCCCTTTCCGAGTAATCGGAAAGAGCTTTTATAAGCTCCTCCTTACCAAAGGCAGGCCATGGAACCTCTGTAAAGTAAAATTCCGAATAAGCAAGCTGCCATAACAGAAAATTTGACAATCTCATTTCACCACTGGTTCTTATCATAAGATCCGGATCCGGCAGCCCCCTTGTGTCAAGATAGGCTTCAAGCATATCCTTTGTTATCTCCTGACCCTTTAAAATCCCCGACTCAATATCCTTCTTCAGCCTGTTTACCGCCCTAAGTATTTCATCCTGGCTCCCGTAATTCAGAGCTACGGTAAAATTTAGTCCGCTATAATCCTTTGTAGCCTCCTCAAGGCTTTTTATCCTCTCCTGCATTTCACTGTTTAAGGCAGAAACATCCCCTATGATCCTTACTCTCATATTGTTCTTTTTTGCTGTCTTTAAGCAGTTTTTCAGATACTGGCTGAGAAGTCCCATGAGCTGATCCACCTCTTCTTTGGGTCTTGACCAGTTTTCTGTGGAAAAAGCGTAAACCGTAAGGTATTTTATCCCAAGATCATAAGCAGCTTCACATATGGTCTCTACATTTTTTGCCCCTGCTATATGTCCAAAGCTTCTGGGTTTACCCTGTGCCCTGGCCCATCTTCCGTTACCGTCTAATATAATAGCTACGTGATTTGGGATTTTCATTTGCTTCCTCCTTAAATTAACCCTTTTATGTAACAATAGGGACAAAACCAAATGTCCTGTCCCCATTTTTCAGTCCTACACTATACCGTAAGTATATCCTTAGACTTTTCATCTATTAAAGAATCCAACTGCTTAATATATTTATCAGTCAGCTTTTGAAGCTCATCCTGAAGCTCATTTATCTCATCCTCTGAAACATCCTCTTTTGTAAGCTTCTTAATAGCATCATTTCCGTCTCTTCTGATATTTCTTATGGCAACCTTGTCAGCCTCTCCCTTTTTCTTGACCTCCTTTACCAGATCCTTTCTTCTCTCCTCTGTAAGCTCGGGAAAAACCAGTCTGATAAGAGTTCCGTCATTGGTAGGATTTATTCCAATATCAGAAGACTGAATAGCCTTTTCTATCTGCTTTAACATTCCCTTATCCCAGGGCTGTATCTGTATCATTCTGGCCTCCGGAACCGATACATTACCCACCTGCTGGATCGGTGTCGGAGTACCGTAATAATCAACCTTAATATTATCAAGTACATGGGGATTTGCTCTCCCGGCTCTGATCGAATTAAACTCGGTTTTTAAATGCTCCACCGTTTTATTCATTTTCTCATCATACTCTTTTAATCTTTCATTCATTAAAGATCCACCTCCTACACAGTAACCTTGGTACCGTTAAATTTACCGTTTAAAGTATTCACAATACTGTTTTCTTCATTAAGACTGAAAACATACAGGGGCATATGATTTTCGAGAGCCAGGATACTGGCTGTCAGATCCACCACCATAAGTTTTTTATCTATCACTTCCTCTATGGATATCTCATCATAGCGCCTGGCATTGGGATTTAATTTTGGATCGCTGTCATAGACTCCGTCAATAGCCTTTGCCAGAAGTATGGCCTCTGCTTCCACCTCAATTGCCCTAAGGAGAACCCCTGTGTCCGTTGAAAAATACGGATGCCCGGTGCCGCCGGCAAAGAAGACAACCATACCCTTTTCAAAATATTTATTTGCTCTGTCCTTAGAGAAAAGCTTGGTAAAAGCCCCTACTTCAAAGGGAGTGAGCACCGCCGTCTTCATACCCATGGATCTGCATATTTCAGACACATAAATACAGTTCATAACAGTAGCAAGCATACCTATCTGATCTGCCTTGGTCCTGTCAATACTGTCACTTGACCTTCCTCTCCAGAAGTTTCCCCCTCCGATGACCACACCGATCTCCTTACCCTGATCAAGTAATTCCTTTATCTGGGCACAAACCTTCTTTACAGTTTCTTCATGAAAGCCGAATTTATTGTCACCTGCAAGAGCTTCGCCGCTTAACTTCAACAATACCCTCTTCATAAAAATCTCCTTAAGCATCAATCCTTATCAAAGAATTCACTTGGACTTACCTCTGCATAGCACTGTGAGCATAAGCCTTCGATTATAGCTCCGTTATTTATCTGAATGGTCTTTGACTTTATATTTCCCATTATTATGGCTGTTGAGTCCAGTATAACAGGACCGGTTATATCTATATCTCCCTTAACAGCTCCCGCGAATACTCCGCCTCTGGCCACTATGTTGCCTCTGATAACCGTACCTGCTCCTATCTTTACTGTTGTCTGGGACTTGATATCCCCCGTCACCTTGGCACCCTCGGCATATAATTCCAGAACCTCGGAATTACCCTCTATGGAACCGGTAACCTTAAGCTTTCCTTCCAGGGTGATATTACCCTTTATGGATCCCATAACATCCATATTACCGTCTGAGATTATATCACCGGTAACAGACATTCCCTCAGTTATTACACCTGTTTCCTTGGAAGTCCTTTCAGCCGTTGTATTTATAGGTGCAGGCTTAAAGGGACTCTGCTTGAATATAGGCTCCACAGGATTAAGGGAGGGCATAGCCCCTGCATTATCCTTTGCGGGCTGTTGCGGACGGGTGGCTGCCTTTACCTCCACAGCAGGGTTTACAAGGGGCTGATTTGATACGGTCTCCTCTTCTCTTGCATAGGCCATGCTTTGATCTGTGGGAATATCAGGAGTTGCCGGCTCTGCCTTTGCAGCTTCAGCCACCGGCTCCAAAACTATGGTTTCGGTCTCCACAGCTCCTGTATCTGTTCCGGGCTCGGTGATAAAATTATCCGGGATATCTATACCTGTATTTCCCATGACCTCCTGCATCATAGCCTCTACATCCTGATCGCTTAAAACAGGCTGATTGTCCTCTGTCTGAAGGGATGAAGGATCATTGATCCCCTGAGCATCCAAAACAGGAGCTTCAGGAACAGAAGTGTTATCAATAGCCTTCAACAATTCCGGATCGATATCCGAAAAATCAACCATTCCGGACAGATCAGCACTGCTTTCTTTCATTGCTTCCCCATCAACAGCCTGGTCAGCTTTTGCGTTATCTTCAGGTAAAAGCTCATTAACGGCCTGAGATAAATCCTCTTTGAAATCTTTGAAAAAACTCATTTTTAATCCTCCATTCTTTCACTGCTTTCTAAAAAATATTAAAGATAAGTTCACCCTTGTCCCCATCTTATTCCAAATGAAATTCAGGTGTGGTGGAATCCTCTCCTGTATCTATAGGCAAAAGGACATAGCCCCTGGCCAAAAGACCCTCTATTATTTCCGGTAAAGCCTCCACTGTAGTTGTTTTTTCCGGCAGGTCATGCAAGAGAACCATGATATCTCCCTCCTGCATGTCGCACTCAGTAAAAATATTGTGAAGGATCCTATCCTTTGACGCCACAGGATTAACCGCATCACCTGCACTGACATTCCAGTCATAGTACCTGACTCCCATATCATTTAAGATATTCTCATAAATACTGTTGTCAAGAGGAGAGACATGATTGTCACTTCCTCCGGGAAACCTGTATATTACTGGAACAACTCCTGTGACAGAAGCTACATAGGCCTGATTTGCCTTGTAGTCATTTAGAAAGGCATCTGCATTTTTATAGACCTGAGAATACACGTGGGAACAGGAATGCAGTCCCAAAGTATGTCCTTCATCAACTATCCTTCTGTATCTTTCTATGCTCTCAAGGTCTGTCCTGTTGTTTACAAAAAAGCTGGCCTTGACCCCATAGTAATCCAAAATATCCAATATCCTGTCAGTATTGAAGCTTGGCCCGTCATCAAAGGTAAGATAGGCTCTCTTTATAACAAAATCCTCACCCTTAAGCTCCATGCTCTCCTTATGATCAGAAAGCTCTATTCTTTCAGGCTCCGTTGCAAGGACTCTGTTTTCCTTAGTGATAACCTCCTCCTTAAGGGCCATCACAGAAAGATCCTCAGGATCCTTCAGGCTGTAGGTCATAAGCAGACTCAATAAAGGTATAACAAGGAAAAAAGACACAATATATCTGATTGTTTTCTTAGTATTATCCATATTACTCATAACAGAAACATTTTAGCACACTAAGCTTTAATAAAAAACCACTTTATTGAAAATCTTTTCATCAAGATCTTCATATATTATTAAAAACCCGACTTCCTAAGGCTTTTCTTTATTCTCCGGCATCTTTCTCTGAGCCTCTCTTATTTCCACCTTCCTGTCAGTAGGAAGGGACTTCTCCTTCTCATTTGCTATTATCTCCCTTTCCCCGGGATCCTTCAGCATTTTGACAAAAACTGCAAGAGAGAGGATTATTATTGGCAAACCGCCTATCAGACCTGTCACTGAGGGCCCTATAAAAGGGTTTCCGCCATCCCTTGTAAAATATATACCGATAGATGCAAATGCATTTAATGATCCATGGGCTATTACCGCAGGCCATATACTCCCTGTCCTTACTCTTACAAAGGAAAAGCATATGCCCGTAAAAATACAAAAAATACACATGGCAAGAACTCCCGTTAGGGGATATCCCTTATAAAGGACTCCGTAATTATGTCCCATTACCGTCAGAGGCAGATACCAAAGTCCCCAGATAAATCCCGATAAGATAACTGCAAGAGGAAGCCCCATCAGCTTTTTAAACCCGGATAAAAGAAAGCCTCTAAAGCCCCACTCTTCACTAAAACAGGTGACCACATTTAAAACAGGGGCAAATATTATATTCGAGATCATTGAACTCAAAAGAGACTTTCTTATGATGGCGGCATCTGTAACTGTCCCCTGTTTTTTTAATACCCCCATATAATACTCAAGATCATAGGAAAAAACAGATCTGTTGAAAATGAAATATAAAACAGCTCCCAAAAGACATAGAAGGAAGGGTAAAAACCATGATAAAAGATAGTAGATCCTCCTTCCCTTTACAAAAGAGGGATTAAGGCTCTTATCCCACAGTCCCTCCCTTGTAATGAGCTTTGTAACAACAACTGCCAGAGCCGGAAGAAGCATAACAGGGCCCAAATTTAAAGCTCCTATCGACCCTATTTCCTTCCACTGCGGAAATAATATGAAAAAGCCATATGCATAAGTGGTTAAAAAAAGTATGACCAAAAATAAAAGCGTACTTTTTACTGTGATTTTTTTATCCATCCCCTGCTCCTCTCACTCAAATACCAAATAACTGCCCTTAGTTCCCTTTTTGATTTTATACAACAAAAGAAGAAACTACCTGCAGGGGTAGCTTCTTCTTTTAGCATACTATAATGCATGCTTATGCGAAAAGATCTATTGGCTGGTATGCACCAATTGCCTGTGTATACTGGTTAGCATAAGCTCCCGAAGCCACAGAATTATGTAATTGATTCACCGCCTGAAAATCTTCTGCCGGCGCCATGACTCTTGAAGCGTTCTGTCTGCTTTTCTCCATCTGCTCCTTAAGTATTCCCATGAAGTCGGCCGTTTCTCCACGCTTTAAAGGATTCACATTCTGCTGTTCATCCGTGAGTGCAGAAAAATCAGTCTTTGAAGTGAGGAGATCCTTGCCAATGCCCTGTATCTTGTTCATACTGGCTGAACTTAGCATATTGGTATTATAAACATATGGTTGCATAAAGCTATTTCCAATTCCGCCTACCTGCATTTTGATCTCCTTTCTAAGTATCCTGCTCGCATGACAGGATAACAAATTTTTCTAACTTCAGCATACATCTGCATGGCCAAAAAGTCAATATAAAAATGTGACAAAGTGACATTTCTCATTTAAAATTTAAGGATACCAAAGGCCATTAAAAGAAGGATAAGAAGAAGCACCGGTGATACATAACGGATCATAAATATATAAAGATATTTTCGGTTAAACTTACTTCCTGTCTTGGTAGCTTCATCAATGATATAGCCCGTACCCTTGACCCAGCCTATAAGAAGACAGGTGGCAAGAGCCACTACAGGCATCATAATATTGTTAGTAATATAATCAACTAAATCAAGGATCTGACCCACAACATGGTTAGGCAGCTCAAGCTCAAAGTAAAATACATTATAACCAAGACAAACTACTACTGCCATTGCCAGACCAAGACCCAACTCTATGTAGGTTGCTTTTTTTCTTGATATATTAAACATTTCCATAAGACTTGCAACCACAGCCTCCATAAGAGCCACCGAGCTTGTCAGGGCTGCAAAGAGCACCATGAGAAAGAATAAAACACCGATCAGATAGCAGAAAACCGAACCCATGCTTAAGAATATCTTTGGCAGGGCAATAAACATAAGACCCGGTCCCGAAGTCATTCCCTCAGGACCCATAAATACATATACGGTAGGTATTATCATAAGACCTGCAAAAAAGGCTACTAAGGTATCAAAGATCTCGATCTGGTTTACTGCCGACACAAGATTATCCTCATCTCTTAAATAGGAGCCGTAGGTTACCAATATACCCATAGCCACACTTACACTGTAAAAAAGCTGTCCAACAGCATCCATTATAACACCGAAAATGTCTCCAATGCCCTTACCTTCTAAGTTGGGGATGAGGTAAACTCCCAAACCATCCAGGCTTGAAACACCATCCTTCTTTATTGTAAGTGAGAAAACAGCTATGCCTATGACCATGACTGCGAGAGCAGGCATTATATATTTGGATACTCTCTCGATTCCGTTATTAACTCCGAAGATAACAACTAAGGTTGTAACTATTATAAAGATAGCGCCATATATAATAGGCTCATACTGGCCGGTTATAAAACCTGTAAAGAAATCATCCTGGGCTGAAAGCTCTGCTTTTCCGGTCATAAAAGTTACGGCATATTTTAAGACCCAGCCACCTATAACACAGTAATACGGAAATATCAAAAAAGGAACTATTGTGGCTAACTTCCCCACCCATTTGAACTTAGGGTGTATATCTCCGTAAGCGTAAGCAGGACTTCTTTTGGTCCTTCTTCCTATGGCTACCTCGGTAACGATCATAGTAAATCCAAAGCTTACGGCCACCAGAATATATATGAGCAGGAACAAACCTCCTCCATCCTTAGCTGCAAGATACGGAAATCTCCAGATGTTTCCAAGACCTACTGCACTTCCGGCAGCTGCCAGAACAAAACCCAAACTGCTTGAAAAACTGCTTTTCTTATTTTCCATCTCTTTTCCCCTGTTTTTTAACATTTTCAGAGTATAATAACATGTTTTAACAGTAAAAGCAAATTATTCTATTGATCCTTCCCATTAAATCACTTAAGATATTTTATTCAGATATCTTAATCTGGAAAGGTGATCCTCATAGGTCATCATCCCCTCCCTCTTTCCCGATCTCATCATTGAATTTATTTCCACATACTTCTCTTCCTTCACCAGATTCTTAACCGCCTGGTCAAAAAACAGCATTTCATGGAGTATCCTCTGCTTTTCATCACAGTCCTTAATAAGCCTTTGTGAATATATAAAGATCAGCGAATCCGACAGCTTTTCCTTTATTGCTTCTCTATCCCTTACATCCCCCTGACCCAGAAGATTTTTAAGGAGAGGGATCACCCCGTCGATACACAGGGTCGCTATGACCAGATGTCCCCTTTGGGAAGCGCTTAAAGAAGCTTCCAGACCTTCCTTATCCTCTATCTCTCCCACATATATTATATCCGTATCCATCTTGGATGCATTTCTTACAAAGGTCCCCAGGGTTCCCCCTTCAACAGTCTTCTGATCTATTATGGAATTACTGCTTTTGAATATATATTCCACGGGATTCTCAACAGTCATAATACTTTTTGAATAGTGATCCCCTATATATTGAACAAGAGCGGCTGCCGTGGTGGATTTACCGGATCCAAAGCCCCCGCTTATCAGTATAAGCCCTGACCTGTTTTCATCCAGATTCAGTACTTCCACGGGAAAATCCAGGGATCCTATATCCGGTATCTCTGAGGGTATAAATCTTATGACTAAAGAAATGCCCCTTTCCTGCCTTAATGCAAAGGCTCTGAATCTTCCTGCTCTCTCACTTGAGTAAGAAAAAAGGAGCTCTCCATCTTTCTCATAGTGCTCCCTTTCTTTTTCATCCGTTATAGATAAAAGAAACTCTTCTATATTTTTACTTTCAATCCTCTCCCCGCCAAAGACCTGAAGCTTCCCTTCTATTCTCAACATGATCTTAGCTTTGGCAGAAAAATGAACATCGGAAGCCCCACTTTCATGAGCTTTCTCAATTATGTCCCATATATCGGTCACTTTTTCTTCCTCCCTATGTAAAGCTTAAGCTCTCTATAAGCTTTCAAGAAGCCTTAAAAGAAATTCATAGTTTCTTTTTACCGATCCAATATCCAGGCTCTCCTTTGGTGTATGAATATCTTTAATATCGGGACCAATGGACACACAATCAAAATCAGGGATTTTTTTAGCCAGAACACCGCATTCCACCCCTGCATGTATGACATTTACTACGGGATCCTTCCCATACATATCCCTGTAAACTTCTACCATTTTTTCCCTTAAGGGCGATTCCTTATTGTACTCCCAGGCGGAATAATCGCCCTGACAGCTTACACTCCCCTTAAGGCAGGAGCTTAAACAGGCTATTTTAGCCACCATTTCCTCCTTTTCACTGTCAGATGAGCTTCTTAAAAGATGACATATGGAAAGGCTTTCCTTTTCACATCTGACAATTCCAAGATTCAGGGAGCTCTTTACAAGTCCCCTGATATAAGGATCCATCTTCAAAACACCGTTTGGGGCCAGATATATGGCTGCTATGGCCCTCTTTGTGGACTCCTCATCCATCACCTCTAAAAGGCAGTTTTCCTTAGGCTCAAAGCTGACAGACATAGCCGGATCAGTATTTTCATACTCTTTTTTTATCCTCTTTGCCTCATCCTTCAATTCCCCCAGTATACGATTAAGCTTCTTTTCAAGCTCACCACCGGCAAAATCTCCCAAAGAAAATCTCTCTGAAGAATCCTCCTTAACCATAATAAGAGCCATGGAGGCATCTGCTATGACATTATCTGCACTTCCTCCCTGAATATCCACCAGATTTATCCTGTCCGCCACCTTGGAAAGAAGCCTGGACATTACAATATTGGCATTTGCTCTGTACTCATGTATACTTTCTCCGGAATGACCTCCCCTGAGTCCTTCAACCCTTATCTCAATTAATCTGCCCTTTACACTGCTTCTTTTAAGAGGTATGGTATCAGTCACCCTGACTCCTCCTGCGCAGCCTGCTGTGAATATCCCTTCCTGCTCGGAGTCGATATTGATCATCCTTCTTCCCTTCAGACAGGATAAGTCCATATATGCCGCCCCAAGCATGCCTATTTCCTCATCCACTGTTATAAGAACCTCAAGAGGAGGATGCTTAATACTTTCAGATTCTAAAAGAGCCATTGCATATGCCAGAAAGATCCCGTCATCTGCCCCAAGAGTTGTTCCCTTTGCCCTGACCATTCCATCCTCTACCTTGAGTTCAATACCTTCCTTTTCAAAATCATGGCTTACTCCCTTTTCCTTTGCGCAAACCATATCCATATGCCCCTGAAGAATAAGAGGACTGGCATTCTCAAGTCCTAAGCTGCCCTCCTTAAATATGATCAGATTATTTTTTTCATCCTGAATGCATTCAAGACCATGCCTGTTTGCAAAATCCTTTAGATGATCGCTTATACCCTTTGTATTTCCGGATCCTCTTGCTACCTTTGATATATCTTCAAAATAGAAAAAAACCCTCTCCGGTTCCAGCCCTTTAAGCACTTCCATAAATACCACCTATTGTTTCTTCATCCACTTTAGAAAATCCTCAAACTCCACAGGCTTTGAATAATAATATCCCTGAAAAGCCGTTACAAAGAAATGATCCCTGAGATATTCGGCCATTTCCTTTGTTTCTATCCCTTCAACACATACAGTCTTATTCAGCTCCTTTGCGCAGTTTGTTATTGCCCGCATAAGACTTTGCTTTGAAGTATTTGTCTCTATATCGTAAACATAGCTTCTGTCAATTTTTATCTGATCCACAGGAAGATCCGCCAATAGATTAAGGGCTGAATATCCCGTTCCAAAATCATCGAGAGCTGTCTGCAAACCCAGGGTTTTAAAAAATATCATATCGTTTCTCAACATGTCCTGATCTAAAAGCTTGCATCTCTCTGTCAGCTCCATTTTTACATTGCCGCTTCCTATACCCTCTTCCTTAAGTATGGAATCTACCGTAGTCTTAAACTCATCTCTTAAAAGCTGAGGATAAGCAAGATTTATATTAACAATAAAACCGGGATGATCCTTTATTATATATTTTGCATCCTCTATGGCCTTCCTTATTATCCAATTGCCAAGCTCAAAGAATATGGGATCCTTTTCCAGCCAGGGAATGAATTCGTTAGGCGGAACCATGCCATACTTCTCATCTCTCCACCTTATCAAAGCCTCCATTCCTATGGGCTTTTCAGTATAGGCATCCACTATAGGCTGATAGCAGAGGAAAAAGCCCTTATAATTCTCTCCGATACAATTTCTTATATCGTTTAAGAGGCATATCCTCTTTTCATGATCCACAAAGCTTTTATCATCGATGATCATTATTTCAGGATCATTATCTTCCTTAGCCTTATCCAGGGCATAAAGTATATTGTTATAAACTGTATTTTCAGAAATGCCATAATTATCAACAGCCATTATTGCGGCACATACCTCCGCGGATACATGTACCTCATCAAGTATGAGCTTCTTTTCACAGAAATCTCTAAAGGCTGCATATCTTTTCTTTATTTCCTCTATGGTGATGAAGTCCTTATCAAAGATCAAAACCAGCTTGGTTCCATCGGTACGAAAGAGCCTGGCATCAGGGTTGTGATTCCTGACATATTCCGTCATTTCCTTTAAAACCTTATTTCCGAAAACATAACCGTAAGCCGCATTGACCTCAAAAAAGTTCTTTATCCCGCTTACCATAAAATAATAAGGCTTCCTCATAGCGGAATTGTATTGCATAAGCTTGAACATGTGACTCCTTCCCGGGAGTCCGGTTATAGGATCTATACTATCTGTCTTTTCATGATTTATTACTGTTCCCGCAAAATATACAGGCTTACCCTCACTGTCCTTTACGAGCCTTCCCTTACAGGATACCGTCACATATTTACCGAACTTATTCCTGATCCTGTAGGTCATATCATGAACTTCCCTCTTTCCGGAAAAGAGTTCAAAAATATTTTCCTCGTAAGCCTTTCTGTCTCCGGGATCTATCTTCTCGATCCATTTACTTCCCGAATCATACATGCAGACATCCGGAAGATCAAAATAATCCACTGCTTCCGGGGACCAATAGCCGTAATTGTTTTGCATATTATTAAGAAATACATACTTGCCGTCAGCTGTATGCGAAAAAGAAGCAAAGATCTCCGGAAAATACTTTGCAACAAGTTTACTGTCTATCTTATCATCTTTATCAAACAATGGACCCAAAGCCCTTCCCCCTTTTTCACAGGAACAATTCTGCATTATTCCGCCTTCTCTTAAGCTGTCATCGCCCCGGCTTCTTTATAAAGAAATAAGCTCTTACTCTTCCTCATCAGAAAGGGCGAATTTCTGCTTCACCAAATGAGTTTCTTCATAACAATCAAATACAAACTTTATTTCCCCTTCTTCCATCTTCGGCGTCACAAAACTTACCAGGGGAACTATTATCAATCCCGCTATCATTGCGGCTGCTCCGGCGTTAATGGGGCTTTGAATGAATTTTGTGGCAGGAAACATATTTAAAACCGTTATTAAAATTCCCGAAGCAAAACTGGCCCACACAGAAGCTCTGGTTACTTTTTTCCAATAAAGGCCATAAAGGAAGGGAGCAAGAAAAGCTCCTGCCAAGGCTCCCCAGGATATTCCCATAAGCTGCGCTATGAAGGTAGGCGGATTAAGGGCAAGAATGACCGATAATACAATAAACACCACCAAAAAAATCCTCATTGTGATAAGCTGCTTCTTCTCATCCATATTCTTGACGATGTTGTCCTTTATAAGATCTATAGTCAGAGTTGAACTTGAGGTAAGGACCAAAGATGCCAGTGTTGACATTGATGCGGACAGAACCAGCATTATAACTATACCGATTAGAGCATCGGGAAGAGTTGCAAGCATGGTTGGGATAATGGAATCATAAGAAACGCTTCCGTCTGCCTTATATATAGCCGGGCTGTCATATAATCTTCCAAAGCCTCCGAGGAAATAACATCCCCCTGCTATAACTACAGCAAAGAAGGTGGAAATAATAGTTCCTGTCTGTACTGCTTTTTCATCTCTTATAGCATAAAATTTCTGAACCATCTGCGGCAAGCCCCAGGTTCCCAGGGAGGTGAGAACAACAACTCCAAAAAGATTAAGGGGATCCGTACCTAAAAATGAAGCGAACGCACCCTCCTGCCCCATTGTAGCCGGAACATCTGAGGGGATCTTTGAGAGCTCCATTATAGTGGCATTAAGGCCGCCGTTTTGTGAGATTATGGCTACTATCACTGCTGAAATGCCAAAAAGCATTATTATACCCTGAATAAAGTCATTGATGGCTGTTGCCATATAACCTCCAAGTATAACGTATACACATGTCAGAGTTGCCATAACTATTATGCATACCTTGTAGGGAATGTTGAAGGCCATTTCAAAAAGCCTTGAAAGTCCGTTGTAAACCGATGAAGTATAGGGTATAAGAAAAACAAAGGAAATAATAGCCGCTGTAGTTCTTAAGGCCTTGCTGTGATATCTTTTTCCAAAAAAATCCGGCATGGTCTTGGCATCCAGAAACTTTGTCATTATCCTTGTTCTTCTTCCCAAAACCGCCCAGGCAAGAAGGGAACCTATGAAGGCATTTCCAAGTCCTATCCAGGTGGAAGCCATCCCGTACTTAAAACCAAACTGTCCCGCATATCCTACAAATACAACCGCCGAAAAGTAGGAAGTACCGTAAGCAAAGGCAGTAAGCCAGGGACCTACCTTTCTTCCTCCCAGTATAAAATCATTAACGTTTGTTGAATGCTTCCTTGAGTATAGCCCTACAGCTATCATTATTGAAAAAAATAAAACCAGCAATAAAACTTTTATAAACATTTTCTCTCTCCTATAAAACAAACTTCTTTATAACTTCTGCTATCCCACCGCTGTTATTGTCTTTTTCCGTTATGTAGTCAGCAACATTTTTAAGCTTCATGTTTCCGTTAGCCATCAGCACTCCCACGCCTGCTGCCTCTATCATTGACTTGTCATTTTCCTCATCTCCACAGGCAATGGTATTTTCCATGGGACTCTTAAAATGCTCTGCCAAAAGTCTTATGGAAGCCCCCTTTGAAGCTAAGGGATGAGAATATTCCAATAGAATTGGGTTTGAAAAAGTATGCTTCATTCTCCCCTTTGTATAGGGAAACAAAGCTTTTTGAAAGTGTTCAAGCCTCTTAGGGCTTTCCAGATTCACCACAATAAATTTTATGGGGTCCTTCTTAAAATGCTCCCTTATATCCTTAACTACTATCCCCCTTTCATTGATACCCTTTAAATAGGCTTCAAATTCTCTGGTCCTGTGTTCCGTAACCACATATTCATCATCATAGGTATGTATATGAAAGCCCATTTCATATGCCCTGTCGAAAACATACTTTACTTCCGAAAGTTTCAAAGGGTATTCTACCACAAGCTCCTGTCTGTAACAATCATAAACCATGCCTCCGTTATAGCAGGAAATAAAAAATCCCTCCCTATGCCAGTCATATTTTTTTGCTATATGTACTGCACTGAACAAGGGTCTCCCCGTGGCGATCACAAATTTATGTCCTTTAGAGATCATATCTTCAATGGCCTGAAGATCTTCCTTATTTATTGATTTGTCATCAGTTAAAAGAGTCCCGTCCAGATCGGAGAATAATATCTTTATTTCATCAGTTTTCATCTTCTTCAATTTGTGCCGTGTAAACGAATCTCTTTCTGGCGCCCTCATCATTTGCAAGATACTCGTCATAGCTTGTGATCTTGTCTATCAGACTGCCATCAGGCATTATCTCCATTATTCTGTTTGCTGTTGTCTCCACAAACTGGTGATCATGAGAGGTGAAAAGAATGACACCCGGAAACTTGATAAGACCATTGTTCAGAGCTGTTATGCTCTCCATATCCAAATGGTTTGTAGGGTCATCAAGTATAAGTATATTGGCACCTGAGATCATCATCTTGGATAAAAGACACCTAACCTTCTCGCCTCCTGATAAAACCCTGAGTTTTTTTACCCCGTCCTCCCCGGGAAAAAGCATTCTTCCAAGGAAGCCCCTTACATAAGTAACATCCTTAACAGGGGAATATCCCATAAGCCAGTCGGTGATGGTTGAATCACTGTCAAATTCCCTGGTGAAGTCCTTGGGAAAATAGGCCTGGCTGGTGGTCACACCCCACTTATAGCTTCCACTGTCCCCTTCAAGCTCACCCATAAGTATCTTAAAGAGGGTTGTTTTAGCCAATTCGTTTCCACCTACAAAGGCTACCTTATCCTCTCGTCTTAATACAAAGGAAATATTATCAAGAACCTTAACTCCGTCTACTGTTTTAGATAAGCCCTCTACTGTCAGCACTTCATTTCCGATCTCTCTGTCAGGTCTGAAATCAATATAGGGATACTTTCTGCTGGAAGGCTTTATCTCTTCAAGCTCTATCTTTTCAAGAGCCCTCTTTCTGGAGGTGGCCTGTTTTGACTTGGAAGCGTTTGCAGAGAATCTTGAAATAAATTCCTGCAGCTCCTTTATCTTCTCTTCCTTCTTCTTGTTGGCTTCCTTCATCTGTTTTATAAGAAGCTGGCTTGACTCATACCAGAAATCATAGTTTCCTGCATAAAGCTGGATCTTACCATAATCGATATCTGCAGTATGAGTACAGACCTTGTTCAAAAAATAACGGTCATGACTTACAACTATGACAGTATTCTCAAAGTTTATCAGAAACTCCTCCAGCCAGGCTATCGCATCCATATCCAGATGGTTGGTAGGCTCATCCAGTAAAAGTATATCAGGGTTACCAAAAAGGGCTTTGGCTAAGAGCACCTTAACCTTCTGGGGACCGGGCAGATCCTTCATGAGACTGTAATGAAGCTCCGTATCAATAGAGAGACCGTTCAAAAGCGTAGCAGCATTTGATTCGGCTTCCCATCCATCCATTTCCGCAAACTCTGCCTCCAGCTCACTGGCTCTTATCCCATCCTCATCAGAAAAGTCCTCCTTGGCGTAAATGGCATCCTTTTCCTTCATTATCTCGTAAAGTCTCTTGTTGCCAAGTATTACCGTATCAAGTACTGTATAGTCATCATATTTAAAATGATCCTGCTCAAGTACCGACATTCTCTGACCCGGAGTTATGGCTATATCTCCTTTACTGGTCTCAAGCTCTCCCGACAGGATCTTAAGAAAGGTTGACTTTCCGGCTCCGTTTGCACCTATAAGTCCATAACAGTTCCCCTCGGTAAATTTAATGTTAACATCTTCAAACAGGGCCTTTTTCCCGACTCTGTAAGTTACATTGTTAGCACTTATCATAAAACAATATCTCCTTCTTGGATTTTTAACGCAAGTAAAGCCCAGGCATCCTCCCGGAGCATCCCTTGAGCTTTTACAACTTATTAACTTTTATAAGATCAGGCCTCTACTATTAAAAATTTGCCGTCAGGCAGCCTGAAGACCTCAGCAATATCATCTATATCCGAAACATCGGAAACATCCATTCCCACTTCGTCCAGATATTCATAGACATCATCTTCGGAATCAACCACAATAGCCATGGCATCAACCAAAAAGGCTTCCGCCTCATCTTCTGTCTCCGCCACATCCTCATCATAAAGCTGATTCTGCTTGTCTAAAAAGGTTCTGATAGCCTCTTCGCTGAATTCTCCCATACCAATACCTTCCTTCCATCTTTACTGATCTTCTTCCCGTCCCAGCGATGTTTCAGGAATAAATATACGTGATTTATTATAGTCATCAGGTCTGTTTTCTTCTTCCAGCTCTTTTGCCTGTTTTTTAAAATATTCCTGGCAGGAGAGCTTATCCTTTCCTCTCCTGTCCAGTTTGGAATAAGATCCGTCGGGATTCATAAACTGAGCCTTCATATTATCCGAAAGCATAATATCAAGTATGCCCCTCACTCTCTCTCTTAGAGCTTCATCATCTATAGGGAAGAGGAGCTCCACCCTTCTTTCAAGATTCCTCGGCATCCAGTCCGCCGAACTCAAAAACACCCTCGGATGTCCTGCATTTTCAAAATAATAGATCCTGCTGTGCTCCAAAAACATTCCGACTATGGATCTGACACTTATATTATCACTTACTCCGGGTATTCCTACCTTAAGGCAGCAGATACCCCGAATAATAAGTTCTATCTTAACTCCTGCCATGGAAGCCATATAAAGGGCTTTTATTATATCCGGATCGCACAATGAGTTGAATTTAGCGATTATCCTGGCGGGCTTACCCAAAAGAGCATTCTCTCTTTCCCTGTCTATAAGCTCTAAAAATCTATCCTTTAACCACAAAGGAGCCATCACCAGCCTGTGCCAGGACTTAGGCTCTGAATAACCGGACAGCATATTGAAAACAGCTGTAGCATCCTCTCCTATGGTATCAGCACAGGTAAGAAGCCCAAGATCCGTATAGAGCTTTGCTGTCTGATCATTATAGTTACCTGTTCCAAGGTGGACATATCTTCTGATACCATCCTCCTCATTTCTTACAACAAGGGTTATCTTACAGTGAGTCTTAAGACCCAGAAGTCCATATATAACATGACAGCCTGCTTTTTCCAACTTCCTTGCCCATACAATATTGTTTTCCTCATCGAACCTTGCCTTTAATTCCACCAGCACGGTAACCTGCTTGCCATTCTCCGCAGCCGTTTCAAGTGCTGCGATTATAGGTGAGTTTCCGCTGACTCTGTAGAGGGTTTGCTTAATAGCCAGAACCTGTGGATCCCTTGCCGCCTGTCTTATAAAATCAACCACCGGTTCAAAGGATTCATAAGGATGATGCAATAAAACATCCCCTTTTCTTATCCTGGCAAAAATATCCTTGTCATAGGTGAGGCTTTCTATCTTCACCGGTACATGCTCAGGTACCTTAAGGTGGGAGTAGCCCTCAAGCTTATAAAATTTCATCAAAAAAGTAAGATCCAAAGGTCCTGGTATTTTATATACATCCTCCTCCCTGCAGCCCAGTTCGCTTAAGAGAATGTCTAATAGCTTCTTGTCCATATCTTCGCTTGCTTCAAGCCTTATGACCTCTCCCCACTGCCTCTTTTTGATCTGTCTTTCTATTTCCTTTAACAGATCGGCAGCCTCATCCTCATCTATGGTCAGATCCGCATTTCTCATTATCCTGAAGGGATGAGCGCATATTATATCATAGTTAAGGAAGAGTTTGTCAATATTTCTTTCTATTACCTCCTCTAAAAGGATCAGCTCGGTCTTATCATCTTCCGATGGGAGAACTATCATACGGGGAAGACCTGACGGAACCTGAACAGTGGCAAA
>JAILBX010000006.1 GCA_024680675.1 Lachnospiraceae bacterium
TATGTATTGATTTCCTGTAATACAGCCCCTGTGAGTGTACTTTATCTGCTTATTAAGACCGGGTCTGACCCTCTCTATATAATTAAGGGGAGATTCTATCTCAATGGTTATGGTATTATTCATCTCCCTTAAATAGGACTTAACGTCGAAATAGTAGGTCCTGTGCATATTATCGCTTCTGCCTATAAGCATGTCATTGATATAGATCCTGGCCACAGTATCTATACCCTTACAGCAAAGCATTATCTTTTCCTGAACAATAAGATTGGGATCCACATCAAAGGACCTTGTAAAATAAAAATCATTTCTGAATATTTCCCTTGCGGGATATTCATTGGTGCCAAAAAAAGGATCCTGTATTCGATGCTGTACTAAAAGCGCAGACAAAACAGAGCCCGGAACCTTACCCTCAAGGTAACTCTCAGACCCTTTTTCATTTATAAGCCATCTACCGTTTAAGCTTTGATATATCATAGGCAAATCACTCCCTTATCATTACCTTATATTACATATGATCTATAGCAGTTCCTGCATAAGATACTTGTAAATGTCCTCATTCTTTTTCTCAAAATTGAGACACAAAGCTTCTGCCTCTGTTCTGGAGGGTACAGACAGCCTTATATTCAGCATGTCACTCCCCGCCTCTCTTACCACAAGCTCGGAGGTATAATCCCCCTTGGAATTCTTAAGGATGGAAGTCTGTACAGATATCTCCTCCCTCAGCTCGTATTCATTTTCAATGAGATAATCCCTGATCTCCTTTTTTATCTCGGGAGATACTTCATTTGGAAACATATTTATCGTATTGCGGCCTTCTTCGGTTATATTAAGATGTGTTCTGTTCCGTTTTGTTTCGGAAGCGATCAGATCCGCATTGATAAGCTCTGTTATCACCATATTAACGGTAAAATAATTTGTATATTGCCGATCCATCATAAAATCATAGATCCTGGCCGTCAGAAGAGGCTGACTGGCCTTATTTAGCATATACAATATCATACATTTGTAAAGTGTGGTAAGATTTGTGTTTTGTCCCCTGTTATCAGCCATTTTTTTCCCCGTGTATCTACTCCCAGTGAATATCCTTACAGACCCTGCATCTGCAAAAGAATCCATAATTAATATAATTCCATAGTTTAAAAATATCAAGGAGCTTTTAAATATTTGTCAGCCTCAATCCCTTTGGATAATGGTTTTTCATTATGCTTCCGGAAAGCTTTCCCCAGCCTAAGCTGTAGCCGTCAACGCAGATAAGATAAAAGCCCTTTTCTCCCTTATATTCAAAGGTAAGTCCCTTAAGATAGTCCCTGATCAGATCTCCCTCTTTCTTCAGATCCAGGTTTACATAATTCTTGACCTCCTCCGGCCTCAGGCTGAGAGCAAGGGCATGTGAGGGCTCAAATCTTCCCTTCTTAAAGCTGCCAAGCCAAAGCCCCGGTCTTATACATCTTAAACCTTTAAGCTTTGGCATCCCCTTTGGGCCAAGGTAAAGCTTATCCTTATTTATGATAAAGGGTCTGTCTTCTGTTTTTTTTATATAATCATCCCCATCCTTAAGGACAGTTTTTATAAAATCAATAAAAGGAGCTATTTCCCGGCCTTTAATGGATTTTTCCTCTTTATTTACGCAATATGGATAAAAATCCTTTTCTTCTCTTATAAAAGAGGCCGCAAACTGACCTTCTCCCTTTATCTTATGAGGATAAAGCTTATCAGAGCTTAGAAGCTTATAATCCGAATGTCTTGACAGAAACCTGTCCACACATTCTTCATCCTCCATAGGCGAAAAGGTACAGGTTGAATATACAAGCCTTCCTCCGGGCTTGAGCATGGCTGAGGCTGCATCAAGGATGGCATCCTGCCTTTTGGCGCACATTTCTACATTTTCTGTACTCCATTCCCTTATTGCGCTTTCATTTTTCTTAAACATACCCTCCCCTGAACATGGGGCATCTATCAGTATACGGTCAAAATAATCAAAAAACATTTCTTTAAGATGCTCAGGATCTTCATTCAATATGAGAGCATTTTCCACTCCCATTCTTTCCATATTTTCACAGAGTATCTCTGCCCTTTGGGGAACTATCTCATTTGCAAAAAGGATTCCCCTTCCCTTCATCCTTCCGGCTATCTGACTGCTCTTTCCTCCGGGTGCGCTGCACAGATCCAAAATCTTAAGATCCTCCTCCTTCACATCAAGGAGATTCACCGGATACATTGCGCTTGCCTCCTGAATATAATAGACCCCGGCCTCATGGTAGGGATCCTTTCCCGGGCTATCCTTACTGTCATAGTAAAAGCCGTTTTCTTCCCACTCAACCTCCTTTAGCTTAAAGTCCCTTTCCTGCATCAGAAACTGCGCCTTATCCGTTTTAAGCGGATTAAGACGCAGTGACCTGTATACCTCTCTCTTATAGCTTTCTATAAAATCCTCATATTCCTGTGGAAGTAAAGTTCTCATCCTCTCACAGAAATCCTTTGGAAGCTTATCCATACTTAAAATGCTCCCTTACTCCTCCTTGGACCTGGCTTTATTCCTTCCACCGAAAAGCCCTCCGAAAAAAGACTTTTTCTTCGGCTTTTCCTCCTTTTCGGTATCCTTTTGGTCTAAAGCTTCGTTTCCCTCTTCCTTTGCTGCCTTTATTTTTGCTATCTCTTCCCTCATGTACTGATCTGTAAAGGCGTTTCTGTATGCCAGCACCTCATTCACGGGCATCTCATTGGTATTTCCGTTCAGATCATATTCAGGTTCAACATAGAATCCGCCGGGATTTCCGTTTAGATCATTACTTGCATAATCATAATTCACATTGTTATAGAGCTCTGCCAAAGCTGCCATATCCTCGGGAGCATAGGCCGGTTCCTGCCTGTAATAGGGGTATGCCTGCTGCTCATTATAGTTCTCCTGGCCACCGTAATAACCATCCTGATAGTACTGATCAGGAGCTCCCTGCATGTCAGCCATCTGTGACATATCACCCATTCCGGGCATATTAGCCATATTCTGCTGTCCGTAGGAGAAATTTCCGTAGGAATAGTCTGAATACATAGGGATATAGGGTATCTCCTCTGTATTAAAATCACTGCTTTCAGCAGGCTTTTCAGCTTCCGAGACCGCCATAGGCTCTTCCTTTTCTTTTGATGCCAAGGCCTTCTCTCTTTCTTCTTCAGCTACTGCCTTTACTGCCTCCTCAATTTTCTCTTCCTTAGCGTCTTCCTCTTCACCTAACTCCTTACGGCTTATCTTTGTTACCCTGATGCCCTCATGATCTACAACATTTCCGCCGGCTTCTTTACTTAATTTTATGGTTCCGTTGCTTACCTTGTTTAAGAATTCCGCAACCTCCTTGGACACAGTTTCTCCGGCATCTGCTATAACAGCCTCCTTCTCAGGGGCAATCGTCATATCCGCATCCTCATCCTCACTCTTTTCATCCTTCTTAAGAGCTGAGGTCTGAACCTCTTCTACGATATCTTCCTTGAGCTTTCGTCCCTTGCTGCCGATACTCTCCTTTATCTTGATATCTTCTTCTATTTCAGTCTCTGAGGCTTTACTCTCCTCTGTCTTACCCTTTTCCTTAGCGGCCTCTTTTATGCTGCTTTTTTCCTTTTCCTTATTTTCCTTATCTTCCCTCTTTTGATCTTCTCTCTTTTCCCCGGCAACTGCCTTCCGGCTCTCTTCTGAAAGCTTCTCATCCTTCTTTTTATCTTCCTCTAAAACTTCTTCCTTAGGACTTTCTTCCTTTTTAGGCTTTTTGGGCGGAGCGGGAACCCCGAAGACAGAGGTGTCCTTAATGGCAAGCCTTTCCTCAAAGGACAGCTGCTCAGGAGATTTATTAAGCTCTCTTAAGAGAGAACTTGAGGTTTTCTCCTGCTTCATATAACCCATAACATTTTCTTTATTGACTGAGTTGGTTCTTGATCCGGAGCCTTCCTCACGATTCCTGCTGGCATTCCTCATAAGAAGCTCTGCCAGGCCTCCACTGCTGCTGCCTGTGCTTTCAGTCCTTCTCTTCTCTTCCCTGCCTCTTAATTCCTCTGCATCTCCCATATCCTGACCGATAAAGGAAAGCTTTGGCATGGGTCTCATTCCCCCTGCCTCTCTGCCAAGTGTCTGTCCTCTCCTGATACCCGGCTTATAGAGATGATCCTTAAGCATCATAAGATATTTTGTAAATTCCTCGTTCATGGCATCAAGATCAGGTTCTTTTTCTCTGAATTTGTCTTTTATAAAGCCCTCAGACATCCAGCCTATCATCTGAATAACCCTGTTTACGTCGATATAATCGTCAAACTTGGTCATATCAGCCTGTCTGTATATTGCATTATAGGTATCCTTAAGAACATCCTTATCTTCACCTATGGCAGATAAGGCATCCGGATGATTTTCAAAACGGATACCATCTAAGAACTGCTGCATATAGGGATAATTTTTCATAACCCTTGTCTTGACCTCTTCTATAGTCCTCTGTATCTCAAAAAAGTCCCTCTCGCTTTTTTGAACCGACTGAGTCAACTCAAGGATCATATACTTAAGGCTGTAATCATAAATAAACTGATAAGCCCCCTTCTTTGATTCAAAATAATGAAACAGTAAACCCTTGGATATTCCTGCCTCTTTAACAATAACGTCGGTACTTGCCTTTTTATAACCGTTTTCCGCAAATATCTTCAGACAGGCATTTATAATAGCATCCTGCTTTTCCTTCTTTACATCAAAAAACTTCGGATTCATCTTAATTTTTCTCCCAAAAACATACAGTTCTTTGACTGAGTCAGTCAAAGCTTTAAACATTTTATATCCCCTACTGATCCTGAGATGTAGGGGATATCTGATAACTACCTTATTTGATCCGGCTCCTTAAAATCTATCAGTGCCTGAAATGTCTCATTCCGGTAAATACCATTGCTATTCCGTACTCATCACATTTATCTATGGATTCCTGATCCCTTATGGAACCGCCGGGCTGTATTATTGCGGTTATTCCTGCTTCGTGGGCTGCCTCCACAGTATCCGCGAAGGGGAAGAAGGCATCTGATGCAAGAACCGCTCCCTTTAAAGCATCCTCATTAATAAGCTCCTTAGCATGCTCCATACACTGTTTGGCTGCCCATACCCTGTTAACCTGTCCCGGTCCTATACCTACCGACTGGGTATTTTTTACAACCACTATGGCATTTGACTTCACATATTTTACTATCCTCATTCCAAACTTCATATCTGCCAGCTGGGCATCTGTGGGCTTTGTCTTTGTAACCACCTTAAGCTCATCCTCATTATAAAGCATGGAATCTATGGTCTGTACTATAACTCCTCCATTGACCTTCTTTATATCAAGGGCATCCTTACTCTGAGGGATCGAAATATCAGCAAGCTGCAATATCCTTAAATTCTTCTTTTCCTTTAAAAGCTCCAAAGCCTCTTTATCATATTCGGGAGCCACCAAAACCTCAAGGAAAACAGGCTTCATAGCCTTGGCAAGCTCCAGGGTCACCTTCCTGTTGACAACACAGATCCCTCCGTAAATCGAAACCTTATCAGCTTCAAAGGCTTTATCCCAGGCCTTAAGGATTGCCTCCTCCTCACTTATCGCACAATCTGCACCACTCTTTGCAGATTCGGATCCATCAACTGCCACCGAACCCACCCCACAGGGATTTCCATGCTTGCAGGCAACAACTGTGGGATCCTCAAATTCCTTAAGCAGCTCAAGAGCTCCGTTTGTATCATTTATATTATTAAAGGATAATTCCTTGCCGTTAAGCTGAACCGCATCTGCAAGAGACCCCTTAAGCTTTCCTATCTGTCTGTAAAAAGCAGCCTTTTGATGAGGATTTTCCCCATATCTCATATCCTGAACCTTTTCAAAGGTCATGGTAAGTGTCTCAGGAAGCTCAGTATCATTTCTTTCCTTCCTGATATAATCGCAGATCATAGTGTCATAATTTGAGGTATGCATAAACACCTTCTGCATAAGATAAAACTTTGTATCAAGAGAAACACTTCCATTATCCTTAAGTTCTGAAAGTACCTTGTCATAATCCTTAGGATCCACTACCACAGCCACATCCTGATAGTTCTTAGCTGCGGACCTTAACATGGTAGGACCACCTATATCGATATTTTCCACTGCGTCTTCCCTGGTCACCCCATCCTTAAGAATAGTCTGCTTAAAGGGATAAAGATTTACAAAAACAAAATCTATGGTATCCACCGAAAGCTCCTTTAGCTGATCCATATGAGACTTATTCGACCTTATGGCCAAAAGCCCTGCATGAACCTTAGGATGAAGAGTCTTTACCCTTCCGTCAAGACATTCGGGAAAACCGGTTATCTCTGATATTTCAATGGCCTTAACCCCTTCCTCCTTAAGCTTCTTATATGTACCTCCCGTGGATATTATCTCTATTCCAAGATTTTCAAGCTCCTTGGCTAATTCCACTATTCCTGTCTTATCTGATACACTGATTAGGGCACGCATTTACTTCTCCTTTCGATCTGAAATGATCAATTCATTTTATTGTTAACCTTTTACTGTGATCCTCTTATTCTTCACCGGTGCTTATAAGACCGATAGCCTTAAAATCAGCGACTCCTATACAGTTATTGACATATTTTGCTTCAAATTCTTCTTTTTTCATAGGCTGGTCATAGAAGAAGCCCTGTATAAGGTTCACATTAAGCTTATCAAGTATCTCCTTTTGCTCCCTGCTCTCTATTCCTTCCACACAGATCTTAACATTTAAAGAAGAAGCCAGCTCTCCTACCATTTTAATAAAGGACTGGGCATATGGATCAGTAACCAGATCCGTAACAAAAGTCTGATCTACCTTTATAAGATCTATGGGAAGCTCTCTGATATGATTCAATGAGGAATAACCTGTACCAAAATCATCTAAGGCTATTCTGCATCCAAGAGCCTTTATTCCAAACAGTATCTTCTTCATTTTATCAATATCATTTATTGCCAGTGATTCCGTAACCTCAATAACCAGGTTTCTGGGATTTATGCCTGTTTCATTTATGGTCTTTTCGATCACTCCGACTATATCGTTTTGTAAAAGCTGGACAACCGACAGGTTCACATTAACTTTATAATAGGGATGACCCGATTCATTCCACTTTTTACAATCCGAGCATGCCTTCATAAGGATGTAGTTACCTATGGGATTTATAAGACCAAGGTACTCTGCAAGAGGTATAAACTCTCCCGGAGTTAAGAAGCCCATTGACTTTGAATTCCATCTGAGTAGAGCCTCGGCTCCTGTACATACATTTCCCTTTGATACATCTATTATAGGCTGGTAAAAGATCTCAAACTCTCTTATGGCGCCAAAGGTTGCATTGCGCATATTCTTTTCCATATCAAGTCTGTAGCTTGCCGCATCCTCATCCTGCTTCTTATAGTAGGTGGTTCTGTTCTTACCGGAACGCTTGGACTCATACATGGCAATATCAGCCTTCTTTATGATCTCCTGAACATTATCATCGCTATCAGGAAAATCCACTACCCCTATACTTGAAGTGCAGTAATAATCCCCAC
Organism: Lachnospiraceae bacterium; assembly: GCA_024680675.1. GTDB lineage: Bacteria > Bacillota > Clostridia > Lachnospirales > Lachnospiraceae > UBA2868. The sequence continues at coordinate 7,545 of JAILBX010000006.1, forward strand.
CCTTTAAATACCAGGGAGAATTAAACATCTCTCTTATGGTCTCAAGTATTTTAGGCTTTTCTTCATAATGATCAGGGGGAATAATAGCTATAAATTCATCTCCTCCCATACGGTAACAGGAATTTTTTATCCCCTCTATCTCATTTATTTTCCCTGATATAGTCTTTAAAAGTTCATCTCCGTATTGATGTCCCAGTCCGTCATTTATATGTTTAAAGTCATCAAGATCCAGATAAAGGAGGCAGGCTTTTTTCCCATCCTTCCTGCATTCTTCAATGTGGGTGCTCAAATCCTTTTCGCAGTTCATTCTGTTATAAAGACCTGTAAGATAATCGCTGTTGGCCTGCTGCTCTATCTTCTTCTGATAAAGCTTTTTATCTGTTATATCATAAATGGAAAAAAGCAGGACATTTCTTCCGTCCACCCATTGCATGGGAGTCTTGTTAACATCATACCATCTTTCGCCATCCTCAAGACTCATCTCAAAGGAGTCACCCCTCTTGTCTTCAGAAAGGTCATCCTCCTCTTCTCCAAAAATATCCTGTATGGTTCCCTTTGCTATTTCCTCGGCAAAGCCCTTCTCAAAGCTTCGGTTTTTAAAAAGCAGCTGCCCGGTCTGTATATCCTTTACAAATATCGCACTGCCCACATTGTTAAGTACAAAGGTCAGGGCATTATAGGATGCAACAATAGACAGCTTGTGTATATGCCTGTCAAAGATACTCTGAAGAACCTTTGATATCTCTCCGAAAAATTTGATATCATCCCTTGTCCAGACCTTCTTTGGATCATTATCCGCAAAGATAAGATAATTACTTACTTCCTTTGAAGGCTTTGTTCTGAATACCGGCAGGGCAACAAAGGCAATTATACCCAGGGCTCCTATCCACAACCTGAAATCATAATCTATCTCTGTTCTGGAGGATACCACCATGGGCTTGTCCCCCACCTTCCCCGCATACTTCAAAACCTCCACAGGGTTTACCTTCTCTATGATCGGATCCGAGCTTTCGGACCTGTACTTTCCAAGAGCTTCTATTGTGTTGTCATATCTTCCCCTCTGTATCACATAGCAATGGGAGATATGAGCTGCCCCGGCTGCAATTTTTACCACCTTATCACAGATCTTTTCATAGGATTCATCGGAATCAAGAAGCTGGACTATTTCATTTAAGGACTCGGTTTTGCTTAAATTTTCCCTTATCTCATTTTCCTCTACCAAAGCCCTCTCTTCAGCTTTATTTTCGGATAATATCCTGTACTCACTGGAATAGACCTTGTCAAAGATCTCTCTTACATAGTCTATTCCTCCAAAAAACACCTTTTCATCCACAACTGAACGCATGTTTAATATGGCATTTTCTCCATCCTGAGCCTTATATACGCCTGCTATCATAAAGCACATGATAGCTTCGCTTTTAACCTTTACAGCCACAGCTGCCAGCTTCATATTGGAATACTCGGTATTTTCAATGATCTGCTCCTCAAGCCTTGTATACATGACCCTTCTAAAAAGATCTTCTACCTGATTTTTATTTATCAGATCCGCTATCCTTGCAGTCTCCCTTATATCTCTTCCGGAAATATCCGTGATCTGTCTTCCCTGTTTATCTATTGCAAACAAAAACAGACCCGAAATATCTGCATAGAAATCCTGAACCTTCTGCAGCCATTCCCGATCTATTTTCATTTCCTGTATTTTCTCAGGATTGTTTCCTTCCACCATTTACCCGTTGAGTCCTTCTGTTTATATATCTCTTCCCTTTACCTGAATTTTTTCTTCCTGTAAAGGATGATTCCTAAAATACATGATGCCACAAAATATATTATACCTGTGGCGATGGTAAGAGGGATATTTCTTGCAGGATCCGCCGGATAAGGGATCAGTGAAAAGTTCTGACTTACCGTCACAATCCTTAGGAGCTTAAAAAATCCTATCTCAAAAGGCTCCGCAGCCAGCATCATGATCAACCTTTCCAAAAGGAGTGTAAGAATAAAATACCCTCCGTATGCATATCTCTTATCCTTAAAGGCAAATAAAAACATGTTTCCAAAGCCTATTCCGGCAAGCCATAAGGGAATTGCATAGATCATTTTTTCGAAAAAATCTTTAATATTGTAAAGCCTGATAGTTCCATCGGATATATGGAACAATGCAGTGATCAATAAGAGTGCAACACAGGCGATTATGGCAAAAACAAAGGCAAGCATGGCCGAAGCAATAACCTTTCCCATATATATCTGCCCTCTGTTAAGATCCTTAGTATAACCATCCTTTATAAAGGGGTTGGGATATTCCTTTCCAAATACTATATCGGCTATCAGGATACAGGCATAATAGGGAATGACGAAACACCAGGTTGCATATTCTATTATATTATACGCAAAGGTTCCCTCATTGGTACCATAGATCATCCTGAAGCCTACTACCGCAAGATTTGCCACCAGACATAAAACAAATAAACCTATGGCAAAAATCTTTGAATGCTTTCTTTTTAATGCCTTCACTAACTCATTTATTATATATTTTCCCATAACAGTTTTTAATTCCCGTCCGAAGAATAGTTAGGTGCTTCCTTAGTTATCTGTATATCATGGGGGTGAGATTCCCTTAAAGCGGCAGCGGATATCTTTACAAATCTTCCGTTTTCCTTAAGCTCATCTATGTTGGCACATCCGCAATAGCCCATTCCTGACCTTATTCCGCCAATGAGCTGGAATATGGTGTCTTCTACCGTGCCCTTGTAGGCAACTCTTCCCTCTACTCCTTCGGGAACCAGCTTCTTGGCATCCGCCTGGAAATATCTGTCCTTGGATCCGTTTTCCATAGCCGCGATAGATCCCATTCCACGATAGACCTTATATTTACGTCCCTGATAAAGCTCAAAGGTTCCGGGAGATTCGTCACATCCGGCAAAGATAGAGCCCATCATACAAAGATTTGCTCCCGCTGCTATGGCCTTTGTCATATCTCCTGAGTACTTGATACCACCATCTGCAATAATAGGGATTCCATACTCCTTTGCCACTTCATAGGAATCCATTATGGCGGTTATCTGAGGAACTCCTATACCGGCAACCACACGGGTAGTACAAATAGATCCCGGTCCTATACCAACCTTGACTGCATCGCAGCCTGCCTCGATCAAGGCCCTTGTACCCTCTCCGGTAGCCACATTACCTCCGATAAGCTGAAGATCCGGAAATTTCTCCTTTATCATCTTTGCGCATTTTATAACGTTTTCCGAATGACCATGGGCGCTGTCAAGAACCACAACATCCACCTTGGCGTCCACCAAAGCTTCACAGCGTTCCAATACATTGGCTGTGATCCCCACTCCGGCACCACAGAGCAGCCTTCCCATTGAATCCTTTGCAGAATTGGGATATTTTATTGTTTTTTCAATGTCTTTAATAGTAATAAGACCCTTAAGGCAATAGTTATCATCAACTATGGGAAGCTTCTCCTTCCTTGCCCTTGCAAGGATCACCTTAGCCTCGTCAAGGGTTATCCCCTCCTTGGCGGTAATAAGATTCTCAGAGGTCATAACCTCCTTTATCTTTCTTGTATAGTCAGTTTCAAACTTCAGATCTCTGTTTGTTATTATACCTACCAGCTTACGGTTGCTGCCCTCTACTACGGGAACTCCTGATATTCTGAATTTTGCCATAAGATCCTCTGCATCCTTCAGAGTATGATCGGGAGAAAGGTATATAGGATCGGTGATCACTCCGTTCTCTGAACGTTTTACCTTATCAACCTCTTCTGCCTGCTCTTCAATAGACATATTCTTGTGTATTATACCGATTCCTCCCTGTCTGGCTATGGCTATAGCCATCCTGTGCTCGGTAACCGTATCCATACCTGCACTCATCATAGGAATACTGAGTCTGATAGACTTTGTCAGCCAGGTAGACACATCCACCTGATTTCCCACAACTTTAGAATATGACGGTACTAAAAGCACATCATCAAAGGTGATACCTTCCGAAACTATTTTACCCAATATTCATTCCTCCTCTTCTATAATCAAGACTTTCCTATAAGTCTATTATTCACAACAGCAAGACAAAACAACTGCTCCCTTATGAGCATTTTATCATTTCACCTTTCTCGGAGCCACATTCTTTATACACTCAAGCATCTCTTCGTTAGGCTCAAACTTTACAAGACACTCTTCCTTGTCATCATGATATACCATTATGTAGCTCTTGTTTGCGGGATCATTTGATCCGTAATCATAGAGCTTCACCTTCCTTGCCTTGTAGGAATCCAGTTCATGGGAGCTTTCCTCAGTCAAAAACTCCATCTTGTTTATATCATAGGCAGCCACCTTCTTACGTCTCTGCTTGCCCATGATCTTATCTATGCTGATCTCCTTATCAAGATAGAGATACTCATATTCCACATCCAGCAGAGGATATAAAAAATAAGCCGCTGTCGCAACTAAAACAGCCAGAAAAAAAACCACGGTATTTTGGGCAAAAAGTCCGTCCACAACAAAAAATGCCGCAACCACGAGTATAAGTATTTTCAAAAATTTTACCAATGGACTTGTTTTCCTGCCAACAAGACATTCAACATACGATTCGTTCATAAAAGAAACCTCCTTAGAATAAGAAGATACATAGTGTGCTCATTATATCAAAAAAAAACACTGACTACAAGATATAATCGATTTTATCAGTATTTATTGCATAAAATCCCGTTTATTGACTTGTTTTAACAGCTGTGTCTAAAGCTGCTTTTCCTTTTTGGCCTTACTTAATGACCTGTTTATCTGTCTGAAATCAGACAGAGCCTGTCTCCCTATCTTAAATATCTTTTTCATATTTATGGAGTTTACCCCACCCTGTCTTGGTCTGAAGGTTATATGAATGTATTTTACCTTACGTCTGAATTTTGCATAGATAACGGATATAAGGACATTTGAGAGATTAAAATCCTCAGGTATCAAAGCTATATACTTCTTAAGAGTTTCTGTTTTCATAAGTCTGAAGGGAGTATTCGCATCGGTAACCTTGACCCGAAAGCAGAGTCTTATAACGGTCTTTAAGGTTTTGGTAACAAAAACCCTTGATATCCCGTCCTGTCTTCCGCTTCTGTCCCCAATGACCATATCATACTTATCTCTAAGCTTCCAGAAATCATGAAATTCCTCGGGAAGAGTCTGTCCGTCTGAATCCGTCTGAAATATATAATCCGCATTCTTTTCAATAGCATATTTGTAACCAAAGAGAATGGTTGCCCCATGGCCTGAATTATCCTTGGTTATGGGCATGAGCTTTGGTCTGGTCTCTGAGAGCTTTTTAAGCTTGTCAAAGGTAGAATCCCTGCTTCCGTCATTTATGATCACAAGTCTTGATTCTCCGTCTCCATTATAGCTTTCAACTATTGGATACCAATCGTTTACAACCGATTCTATATTTTCTTCTTCATTATACGCAGGTATGATGATATAAAGCTTATCCATTACACTCCCTATTCCTTTGTTATCATATTTAACAGCTCTATCCCGTGTTCAAGTCCCTCTTTGGAGGCCACCGTTGAGAAGGCAAATATGGGATCTCCGTATTTTTCGGGAAAAGCGCCTACACTGCCCACTGTTTTCAGGTATTTACTGTTTGAAACATTTATCCCAAGGCATATATCATAATCCTCCATGGTGGATGGATCCCATTCCTCTGCCTCAAGGGTTTCACTGTATTTACAATAATACAATTTATATCCCATATCTTCAAGCTTTGATATTTCTTCCGGGCCAAGAACCTCTCTTGGATCCTGAAAGAGGTCAGTCGAGAGATACCTTTCCATGACCCTTTCGGGAGCAATAAACACATCTATCTGCTTTCCCGCAAAAAGAGCCATTATCTTTTCCTGTGATGACAGGGTTAAGGAATCCGCCTCGTCATCCTTAAAGCTTAGGGACATATCAAAGGATAACTGGTATTTATCCGTATCAAGTCCCGTATATCTTATAAAATCCTCTTCAATGCCTTCATCTGAAATATCATTCATAAGATAGGTATTTGAAAGCACCGCATAAAGATAGGTGGG
>JAILBX010000017.1 GCA_024680675.1 Lachnospiraceae bacterium
AGCTGAGCTGGTGGAAGGCAGTCATATCAACCAGACCGTGGTGGTTGCCGAAGGAAAAAAACCGGTTGACGGAAGCGATGGTTATTATGAGTTCTTTTTCAAGACCGATATTAACAGGGAGCCTAAGATACTGGATGACGGATCACTGGATTATCAGAATATAGAGTGGTTTGAACAGGTTGTAAAGGATCAGAAGCTGGCCTACTACCACAGCGCCACCAGCGGTGAAGAGGGCTGTACGGTGCTGGGAGCAAATATTCAGCCAAAGCCCGGTATGCAGCTTCCCGTTATAACCGGAGAGGGCTTTAGGATAGACGGAGATAATAAGACCTATATTTCGAATATGACAGGTCTTGTGGAGTACACAAAAGGAAGACTTGTAGTCACAAACCTTATGGTACTGGATGAAATAAACTCCTCCATGGGTAACGTGGTCTTTGACGGATCCATAAGTGTCAGAGGAAACGTTCAAACCGGTTCATATGTATCCTGTACAGGAGATCTTTATGTAAGCGGAGCTGTGGAAGGTGCAGTTATAGATGTGGATGGAGAAATAATAATCAAGCAGGGTATCAATGCATCAAGAAAAGGGTCTGTAAAGTCAAAGAAAAGCATTTCCGCAAGGTTTATCGAAAGCGCCAATGTCAGAGCTGAAGGCAGTATAACAGTAAACTACATCTTAAACAGTATTGTCCAGTCCAGAAGCAATATAAAGGTTATGGGAAGAAAGGGTTCAATTATCGGCGGCGTTACTTATGCCACCAAGGAGATAGAGGTTCACCAGGTAGGTAATGATGCCTTTGTTAAGACCCTGTTAAAGGTGGGACTTGATGATGAGATGGTAAGAGAGCAGGTAAGAATAGAGAAGCAGATAAAGGAAATCGATAAAAATCTTGAGTCTCTTAACCTTCTTTTTAACCAGCTTAATGAAACCTTCACAGGCAGAGAGCGAGAGAGCAATGATACCTATGTGAAGATAGAATCCGCTATGTTTAACAAAAATAAAGAGAAAAAGGAGCTTTTGGAGGCAAAAGCGGCTATAAGCAAGGTCATTAATCAGACCCTATTATCCAAGGTCGTAATATCGGGAATGGCCTATGAAAACTCCATAGTTGAAGTAAACGGAAAGAGATGGGCTTCCAAGGGCGTTAAGGATGTAACGATAAAGACCAGTGCTGACAGCACGGTAAAGGTTGAAGCCAAGTGGTGATCGGGATGATCAGGGAGAAGATCTATGAGTGAACAGATTGTTATATTACATAGAGATGAAGAAAAAAGAAAAGAGATGGCAGAGCTTATAGAGGGCAAATATGAGATGGCTCAGTATGAGACTCTTGATGACGCCCTGCCCTTTATCCAGGATAAAGATAATACTATTCTGGCTATACTTATAGGGTTAACCTACCCCGATAAGATGGGAGCTGTCCAGATAAAGAATCTGGCTAAGCTTAAGCTTATTGATAAGATACCGGTAATAGCCGTTTCCGATGAGGATAATAAAGAGGTTGAGCAGCAGTGCTATGCTCTTGGGATAAAGGATTTTGTAAGCAAGCCCTTTTATGAGATCATAACCAACACAAGGGTCAAAAATGTGATACTTGCTCACAGAGACAAGCTTATGCTGGAGGGAAGGGTTTCCTCCCAGAATGAAATGTTAAATAAGCAGATAAGACTCTTAAGCAGGCAGACTGCGGAGCTTGATAAAAGTAACAACTCTATAATCGAGATATTAGGTACCGTTGTAGAGTGCCGTAATCTTGAAAACGGAAACCATGTAAAGAGAGTAAAGGATTTTACCAGACTTCTTGCCAAGTGCTGGATGGAAAGCTATCCCGGTACAGGACTTACAGGAAGAAAGGTGGAGATGATAGCCTCGGCAAGCGCCCTTCATGATGTGGGCAAGATAGCTATTCCCGACAGCATCCTTTTGAAGCCGGGAAAGCTTACGGATGATGAGTTTACCTACATGAAGAGTCATACCATAAGAGGTGAGGAAATAGTTGAAACAGTAAAGGGTGCCTGGGATCCTGAATACGCCAAGGAATGTGCCATGATCTGCAGATGGCATCATGAAAGGTATGACGGAAGGGGTTATCCCGATGGCCTGAAGGGCGATAATATCCCCTTGGGAGTTCATTGTGTTGCATTGGCTGACGTTTATGACGTGCTCTTAAGTGAAAGAGTTTACAAGGCCGCATATACTCCCGATGAGGCTTTCCATATGATAGTTCAGGGAGAATGTGGTGTTTTTGCTCCAAGACTTATTGAATGCTTTACCAAGCTGAAGAAGGAGTTTGAGCAGGTTCATGCCGAAAGCATCAAAATAGAAAGGGCTGAAAAAGCAGCCAAGGAAAAACAAGCAGCTAAATAAAAAAAAGACTTTTCATTTGGTCAAAAATGTTGTATAATCACATTGTGACAAGAAATACTACAACATAATATTTTGGGAGGGAGCAGGGAAGCAGCAGTCCCCCCGGAAACGACCTGAAGGAATCGATGAAGGATACAGAGACGCCGACGTTTTTACGTCGGCGTATTTTATTAAAAAGAACATGGTTCTTTTTAATAAAACACAATGCATGCGCCGGATACGGAAAGGAAAAAGACGCGTAAACGCGCCCGTATCCGTCGCCGGATCTCCAAAGTGGAGATCCAATCTAAAGGATAGGTCAAGGAAAAAGAAAAAGTATCGCTAAGCGGGAAAGGGATTTCAAATACGTGGATAAAATGCAGGAAGGATACCTGATCTTAAGGAGGATAATAAAAAAAAGAGGCATTGGTATACTCAGGGAGCGGAAGATCCTTTCCGGTCTTATAGAAGATCTTATGCCTACGAATATAAAGGAAAAGGTATCCCTGCAGGTGGCTGTAAGTACAGGGGTGGCGGAAATGTTTGCCGGCATCGATAAGGAGGACAGGGTGGCGGCAGCCTCTAAAATAAATACCATAAGACAATATATCAGCGAAGATCTGGGTATGACTAAGGAAAGAACAGCCTATATAGTAAACGCCTTTATGTACGGGATAGGCATGAAGGCTGTATCCATAGATCCAAATGAAAACAATAATTATAAGGAAACAGCGGAAAAATACGAAAAAGAAGGCTTTAAGGAGGCCGCAAAGCTTTTATATGAGCTGGTGAGCAATGCCGGTAATGAGGAGGTTAAGTATAACTGCGGGCTGTCCCTTTTAAGAAGCGAGGAAGGGGAGGTAAGGGAGAAGGGCTTTCAGATATTAAAGACCTTAGGTGACAGGAAGGAAGCCTGTTATACTCTGGGAATTGAGTATATGGAGGGGAGGATCCCCAAGCGGGATCTGAAGCTTGCCTATAAATACCTTGAGAAGGCTCTGCCCTACCCCAAGGCCATTTTAGAGATAGGAAAGCTGTATTTTTACGGCTGGGGAGTCAGGGCAGATATCCATAAGGCTATAAAATATTTTGAGCAGTATCTAAAGAACAGCAGCAAGGGCAGGGGCAGACAAGGGGAGGATGATATTAAGGGGATATTAAATGCCGGTCCCTTTTTAGTCCAGTGCTACTATGAGGATCTTATGAGAACGGGCTCAAGAAGAAGTCTTGAAAAGCTGACTGAGTTTGCCGATATCAAAGGCTTTCGTATGGCTGAGAGATACCTCTATTCCTACTACTCTAACGAGGAAAAGGTTAAGGCAAAGGAATTTATGGTGGCCAGGTATAAAAAAAGGATAGAAAGAGAGAAGGAAAATCCCTATCTTAAGCTGTCCACCATGCGGGGAGGCTTCAATGTTTTAATGATGGATCTAAGGGTAACGGGAGCTATTTATCTTCACTCCAAGGAGCAATATGAGGAGTGTGCTCTTTCCTTAAAGGATCATCTGATACTGGGAGAGGAAATAAATAAGGGAGGTAAAGAGGATAATGCAGCTCTTTCCTACCTTCTTATGGGTGAGCTGCTCTTCTACGGCGGAGCAGTGGAGGGAAACCTCTTAAGGGCAGAGATATATTTAAAGAATTATCTGGACAGAGTCAGCGAGTTTACTGATAAAAAATCTTATTCAAGGGCCCTTGTCCTCTACAGTAAACTGCTTTTGGAGTATAAGCTTAAGCTTCCAAAATGGAATGAGGCCGGGGAGTGTGTGAAGCTTGCGGAAAAGCTGACGGGGGAGTCCCTAAAGGAAGAGATAATGGGGGATATGCTTAAGAAGGTTAAGTATTACGGGATCAAGAAGGATCTTAAAAGGGCGGTATCCTATCTTGAAAGGGCTGTGGAATACGGCTACCGGGATGACTACAGTATTATCGGAATGGTCTATTTAAACGGGGATGAGGGAATAGAAAAGAACGAAGAGAAGGGCTTTTACTGGTTAAAACGTTTTTATGATGAGTATATGATGGAGAGACTTGATCTTAGCGAAGGGGTAGATATCGGCAGGATAGAGCAAAAGCTGGGAGAATGCTATAAAAACGGCGTAGGAACTAAGCAAAGTGACTGTGACGCCTATCTTTATTACGAAAGGGCAGCTGAACATGGATGGAATGCTTAAAAGTGGAACGGTTTTAACTTCAGAAAGCAGAAATCAATACAAGGTAAGTAAAATGCTGGGCCAGGGAGGTCAGGGAGAGGTATATGAGGTAACTCTGAACGGAGATAAGTATGCTCTTAAGTGGTATTACAAGCATACGGCCACCCCAAAACAGAAAAAAATACTTGAAAAGCTTATAGAAAGGGGAAGGCCTGATGACTGCTTCTTATGGCCGGAGGATCTGATCAGGAAGAAAAACGGCTCCTTTGGTTATATCATGCCCCTTAGACCAAAGCACTATAAAGGTATAGTTGATCTTATGAAAAGAAAGGCAGAGCCAAGCTTTTTGAACCTCTGCAGGGCGGCCTACAATCTGACCAGGGCTTATCAGATGCTTCATAAGGCAGGCTATCAGTACAGGGATATATCCTTTGGAAATGTATTCTTTGACCCGGATACAGGGGAGGTTATGATCTGTGATAACGATAATGTGGTACCAAACGGCACATTGGAGGGAGGGGTATACGGAACTCCGAGATTTATGGCTCCCGAGATAGTAAGGGGGGAGAAGAAATCTTCAAGGAATACGGATCTTTATTCTCTGGCGGTCTTACTCTTTTATATGTTTATGCTGAATCACCCCCTGGAGGGGAGGCTTGAGGCAAAGATAAGGTGTATGGACATACATGCCATGAACATGCTATACGGAACAAAGCCCCTCTTCATCTTTGATCCGGAGAATGACTCCAACAGACCCTTAGAGGGCTATCAGGACAATGCCATTATTTACTGGGAGCTCTATCCAAAGCAGCTTAAGGATCTCTTTACCAAATCCTTTACCATAGGATTAAGGGAGCCGGCAAAGAGAGTTACGGAGAACAAGTGGCTTGAAACCTTTTCAAATATGATGGCGGGGATAATCATCTGTCCGGATTGCAGGGCGGAGATCATGTATGACAGGGATAAGGAAGAAAAAGGCCAGCCCCATATCTGCTGGAACTGCAAAAGGGAGGTTAAGGTTCCTTCTAAAATTATAATAGGAAAGAACAGGATAATAATAACTTCAAGAACCAGACTTTTCTCCCATCATATCAAGGGTGATTTTGATATGCATACAGCTGTGGGGGAAGTGATAATAAATCCCGATAATCCGGGGAAATGGGGACTTAGAAATATTTCAAGGGAGAATTGGAATTATATAAGGGCTGACGGAACAAGCATACTTGTGCCTCCGGGAAAGGCAGCAACCATAGCAAGGGAGGCAAGGATAGATTTCGGAGAGGAAAGCGGGGAGTTTATATAGAGGAGTATACAGGGTTAATACAGTATTTTGGTGAAGCAGTATTTATGGACAGGAGGTATTATTATGGACGTTAATGAGGAGATCAAATTGGAGCTTAAAAGACCGGGAGCTGAGCTTGCCAGCAGACCCCTGCATTTTTTCTGGGTGGTTGACTGTTCGGGATCAATGTTCGGGGAAAAAATGGGAACAGTAAACAATGCCATACAGGAAACGATCCCCGAGATGCAGGAGGCGGCGGAGAGTAATCCCAATGCAAAGCTTTTAGTAAGGACCCTTAAGTTTTCTTCAGGGGCAGGCTGGGTAAATCCCGATCCGGTGCCGGTGGAGGACTTTTCCTGGGAGGATCTTATAGCAATAGGGGTGACGGATATGGGAAAGGCCTTTGACATGCTTTCACAGGAGCTGACCATACCCCCAATGTCAGACAGGGCCCTGCCGCCGGTTATTGTACTTTTATCTGACGGAAGGCCAACAGATAATTACAAGCCGGCTCTGGATAAGCTGCTTAAGCTGCCCTGGGGGAAAAAGTCGGTAAGGATAGCCATTTCCATAGGTCAGGATGCGGATAATGATGTGCTTACAGAGTTTACCGGCAGCAGGGATCTGGTTTTACAGGCAAATAATGCCACTACCCTTACAAAGATGATAAAGTGGGCTTCAACTGTGGCCTCTGTAGTATCGGCTCCTGCCTCAAGGCCTGCAATAGCTGCAAGGTCAGGAGAGGGAGATAACAACGGTTTACTTATGCTTGATATGGATAATATCCCAAATCCCGACGATATCGATACATCGGATGTGTGGTAGATCTTAAAGGAAGATAAAGGCTTAAGAAAAATTGAGGATGTAAAAACATGGGCATTACTGTATTTGGCGAATGGGCTCAGGGAGCCTCCCATAATCAAAGAGGGATAGAGTGGCAGGATCACTTCAGAAAAATAGACTATATAAAGGGTACGAAGATAGTGGCTGTTGCTGACGGCCATGGATCTGAAAAATGTCCCTACAGCGCAGAGGGAGCCAAGCTTGCCACCAGAGTTTTTTGCAGTCTTATTGCCCGCTATTATGAAAGCTATGAGGATAGCAGAGATCTTTTGATGTTTTTATCAAGAGAGGGTGAGGTAAAGCTTTCCAGGACCATAGAAAATACCTGGAAGGAGGAGGTCCTTGACCTGCACAGAAGGGAAGGCAGGGATATGGAGCCTGACAGGGATCAGATAATAATGATGTATGGAACAACCCTTTTGGGTCTTATGATAACTGATTCCTTTGTTTTTTCACTGCAGATAGGTGACGGGGATATTTTATACATAGATAAAGCTTCAGTGAGTCCCTTGATTGAGTCGGATAAGCTTCTTGGGGTGGAAACTCATTCCCTCTCAACAAGGGAGGCCTGGAAAAATGCCGTAACAGGAATATATAAGAGAGAAGCAGAGGAAAATAAGCCATATATGTACCTGCTCTCCACAGATGGCTTTTCAAACAGTTTCGCAAGCAGGGATGCATATTACAGGACATGCCGGGAATATTATGATATGATAGGAAAGCATGGTATAAAGGTGATAAAGGAGCATCTTAAGGCCTGGCTCACAGAGACAAGCGCTCTTGGCTGCGGAGATGATATAACCACTGTATTTGCATACGCACAATAGGGAAGCTATTCAAAAAGGAGAGACTATGAGTAACTATTATGGCAATAATATACATTTAAACATTTTCGGACAGTCCCACTCTCAGGCAATAGGTGTCACGATAGAGGGACTGCCGGCAGGTATTAAGATCGATCTGGACAGACTTGACGCCTTTATGGCAAGGAGGGCACCGGGACAAAATGCCCTTACCACAGCCAGAAAGGAAAAGGATGCTTATGAGATAATATGCGGCCTGGCTGAGGGAAGGACCTGCGGAGCTCCCCTGACGGCTCTTATTTATAATAAGGATCAGCACTCAAAGGATTACTCAAATATTAAGGATATGCCAAGACCGGGACATGCTGATTATACGGCAGCAGTAAAATACCGGGGCTTTAACGATATAGCCGGGGGCGGGAAATTTTCCGGAAGGCTTACTGCCCCCATGTGCATAGCAGGAGGGATATTTATTCAGCTTTTGGAAGAAAGAGGAATAAATATCTTTTCGCATATATACAGTATAAAGGATGTAAAGGACAAGCCCTATGAGCTTACGGGTCCCTTTGAGGATGTGAGCCAGAAAGAGCTTCCCGTAATAGATAACAATGTTATGGAAGCAATGAAGGAAACTGTGGCTAAGGCAAAGTCAGAGCTTGACTCGGTGGGAGGGGTTATAGAATGTGCGGTTACAGGCCTTGAGGCAGGACTTGGAGAGCCCATGTATGATGGCATAGAAAATCTTATAGCAAGGACTGTTTTTGCGGTTCCCGCAGTAAAGGGTATAGAGTTTGGAAGAGGCTTTGAGGCTTCTTTACTGTATGGAAGTGAAAATAACGATGAATTCAGGATAAAGGATGGAAGGATATACACAGAGACAAATAATGCCGGAGGAATACTGGGAGGAATAAGCTCAGGCATGCCTATAGTCTTCAGGGCTGCCTTTAAGCCCACCCCCTCCATAGCAAGGGCTCAGAAAAGCGTATCTCTCTCAAAAAAGGAGGAGGGGATCCTTGAGATAAAGGGAAGGCATGACCCCTGTATAGTCTTAAGAGCCCTGCCCTGTATAGAATCAGCCGCCGCTATTGCACTGTTTGATTTGACGATATAAGGGTGTTCTGATACAATTTCTAAGGAAATGCCGGTGAGAAAAGAATTTTCTGGTAATAAAAACCGGTTAATCAGACATAAGGATTTATGAAGGGAGCAAACGGTGGAAAAATTTATTGAGAGTGTCACTAATATCAACGGAGTGATAAATGATTTTGTATGGGTAAAGATCGGTCTTGTCATATTGATAGGAACGGGAGTGCTGCTTACGGTTTTACTTGGTTTTTTTCAGATCACCAATATAAAGCATTGGATGTCAAAGACCATTGGAGCCGTTTTTCATAAGGATTCACATGTGAAGAACGAGACGGGAAGCGTTTCCCAGTTCCAGGCTCTGTGTACCGCCCTTGCGGCAACTATAGGAACCGGTAATATTGCCGGCGTATCCTCTGCCATTTGTGTGGGAGGCCCCGGAGCGGTTTTCTGGATGTGGGTTGCAGCCTTTTTCGGAATGATGACCAACTTTTCCGAAAATGTTCTGGGAATTTACTATAGAAGGCGTAATAAGGACGGCGAATGGTCGGGGGGAGCTATGTACTATCTGAGGGATGGACTTGGAAAGATCCCCGGTTATGAGACCATAGGAAGGGTGTTAGCTACATTTTTTGCCCTTTTTGCCATTCTGGCTTCCTTTGGTATAGGAAATATGGGACAGATCAATAAGATAACCATAAACATCCAGTCAGCTTTCTTTGAATCCTCGGATCCGGTTATGCTGACAGCGGGGATTCCCCTGGTAAATCTTATAATCGGTGTGGTCCTTATGATAATTGCAGGTGTTATTATAATCGGCGGTCTTAAGAGGATAGCTGCTGTTGCAGAGAGAGTAGTTCCCTTAATGGCTCTTTTATATGTAGTGGGAGCTCTTATCATCACACTTATTCATTTCACAAATATCGGAGCTATGTTTGCTTCCATATTTAAATTTGCATTCGGAGTAAAGGCGGTAGCCGGAGGAGCTGTGGGTATAACAGTTCAGCAGGTTATAACCCAGGGTTGTAAGAGAGGAGTCTTCTCCAATGAGGCAGGTCTTGGTTCCTCTGTAATGGTTCACTCCAATTCAAATGTTAAGGAGCCTGTCAAGCAGGGACTTTGGGGAATCTTTGAGGTATTTGCGGATACCTTCATCGTATGTACAATGACTGCCATAGTTGTTCTTTCCTCCGGTCAGATAGATCTTAATACAGGTCTGCCAGTGGAAGGAGTTTCAGATGCTACTCTGGTGGCAAAGGCCTTTGGTTCTATCTTCGGAAAACCCGGAGAATGGTTTGTGGCTATAGCTATTTTACTCTTTGCCTTTACTACGGTGCTTGGATGGTCTCATTACGGAAGTAAGTCAGTGGAGTATCTTTTTGGAGAGACGGGAGTCAGGATATACAGGTTTATCTTTACCATAATGGTGGTGCTTGGTTCTATAATGACATCATCCCTTGCCTGGGATATTTCAGACACCTTTAACGGACTTATGATGGTACCAAACCTTATTGCCGTAGTGGCATTATCACCGGTGGTCGTAAGGATAACAAGAAACTATGTAGATAGAAAGATAAAGGGAAAAGATATTGAACCTATGCTTTCTGTTTTTGAAGATATTCAGGAAGAAAACGCAAAAGCAGTGGCAAGAGGAGAAGAGTAAGGCCAAACTATGATAGGGAAAAATAAGATCGAGACAGCTAAAAAGAGAAGACTGGAGCATTGGCAGTACGTTACGGTATTTTTGGTCATCTATGATATCGTGGCGGTGAACCTGTCCTATTTTCTGGCTCTATGGGTAAGGTTTGATGCAAAACTGTCAAATATACCGGAATACTATATGGGGGCTTTTCTTAAATTTGTACCCATATATACCGTTTTTTGTATAGCAGTCTTTGGTATTCTTAAGCTGTACAGGAGTATCTGGAGGTTTGCAAGCTACAGGGAGCTTTCAAGAATAACAATTGCTTCTTTTATAACCTCCCTCTTTCATACCTGTCTTATCACCTATCTTTACAGGAGAATGCCCATTTCCTACTATACCTTTGGTATGGTCATACAGTTTTTACTGGTGGTGGGCATAAGGTTTTCCTACAGATTTCTCCTCCTTCAGCAGGGCATAATGTCAAATGTTTTAGATAAGGACAAGGTTGAAAAGACCGGCAGAGTAATGCTTATCGGGGCAGGATCTGCGGGACAGATGATACTCAGGGATGTAAATCATGGGAAGGAGACTGAGGACAGAGTTTACTGTATCATAGACGACGATCCCAATAAATGGAACAGGTATATAGATGATGTTCCCGTGGTGGGGGGAAGAGATGATATCTTTGCCAATGTGGAAAGATATAAGATAAATAAGATATATGTGGCCCTCCCCAATTCCACGGTTCAGGAGAAGAGGGATATCCTCAATATCTGTAAGGAAAGCGGCTGTGAGCTTAAAAATCTTCCGGGAATGTACCAGTTAGTAAATGGGGATGTAACAGTAAACTCCATGAGAAACGTTGCCATAGAGGATCTTTTGGGAAGAGAGCCCATAAAGGTCAACATGGACGAGATCTGTTCCTATATTAAGGACAAGGTTATATTAGTTACCGGAGGGGGCGGCTCCATAGGCAGTGAGCTTTGCCGCCAGATAGCCGAAAGAGGACCAAGAAAGCTGGTGGTCTTTGATATCTACGAGAATAACGCCTATGACATAGAGCAGGAGCTAAGGACCGATTATCCGGGACTTGATCTGGATGTGGTAATAGGCTCTGTCAGGGATTCAAGAAGGATAAATCAGGTTTTTGAGCTCTATCATCCGGAGATAGTCTATCATGCAGCGGCTCATAAGCATGTACCCCTTATGGAGGACAGTCCCTGCGAGGCTATTAAGAATAACGCCATAGGAACCTACAAGACAGCCTATGCGGCTATGGTTTACGGCTGTAAGAGGTTTGTTCTTATAAGCACCGACAAGGCAGTCAATCCCACAAATGTTATGGGAGCCAGCAAGAGGCTCTGTGAAATGGTGATCCAGTCCTTTGATCAGAAGATAAAGGAAGGCAAAAGCTATGAGATCCCCCAGCTGTATGAGCACAGCAATGAGGATATAAAGATACTAAAGTCCTTGGTGGATGCAGGCTTTAAGGATAAGGACAGTGAGGATAATAATGTAGTAAAGCTGGATATTAAGAGTAACAGCAGCTTAAAGGATCTGGATATTGAGGATGAAAATCTCAGGCAGACCTATGAAAATATAATGAAGAGAGCCGGTGGAGGCGGTACGGAGTTTGTGGCTGTGAGATTTGGAAATGTTTTAGGCTCCAACGGTTCCGTGGTTCCGAAGTTTAAAAAGCAGATAGCAAACGGAGGGCCAGTTACTGTTACCCATCCCGATATAATCAGATATTTTATGACCATTCCCGAGGCAGTAAGCCTTGTGCTCCAGGCAGGGGTCTATGCCAGAGGAGGGGAGATATTCGTACTTGAGATGGGAACTCCCGTAAAGATAGACACCCTGGCAAGAAATCTGATAAAGCTGTCGGGCTTTAAGCCGGATGTGGATATAAAGATAGAATATACGGGCTTAAGACCCGGAGAGAAGCTTTATGAAGAGAAGCTTATGGCGGAGGAGGGAATGAAGACCACCCCCAATAAGCTTATATACATAGGAAAACCCATAGATTTTGACCATGACAGATTCTTAAGGGATATCAATATACTCATGAGAATGTGCTATGACAACCGGGATGACATCAGAGAATATCTTAAGAAGGTGGTTCCCACCTTCCATCCCCTTGATAATTGCCAGGAAGACTGAGCAGGAGATCAAATAAAGGAAATATCAGGCGAAAGTTAAGCTATGAATAAACTTACAAGTGAAGAATTGGGAAAATATATTGGGGCAGAGAGGATGGAGAAGCTTCTCTGCCTCGAAACAACGGATTCTACAAATCTTTATCTTCAAAGGCTTATAAGCCGGGGATGTCCCGACAGAATGGTGGTTACCGCAGGGGAACAGACCAGGGGAAGGGGGAGGCTTGGAAGAAGCTTTGACTCTCCAAAGGATAAGGGGATTTATCTGTCATATCTTTTAAAGCACAAAGGAGATCCCGGGGATGTTAACGAAATAACGGCAATGACCGCAGTTGCCGTATCGGATGCCATATACAAGAGCTGCGGCCTTGAGACAGGGATAAAGTGGGTTAATGATCTTGTAATAGATAAAAAGAAGGTTTGCGGCATACTTACGGAGATGCTGATAGAAGGGGATCCCTCAGAGGGCAGGCAGAATATCATAATAGGCATAGGGCTTAATGTAAATCAGGAGACAGAGGATTTTCCTGAGGCTTTAAGATCCAGGGCAGGCTCCCTCAGGCTCTTTGGACACAGGATCTATGACAGGGCAGAGATAATAGCTGCCATGGTCGAAGAAGTTGATAATATGTTTGAAAAGTTAAAAGTACCTTTAAAAAGAGAGGAAATTTTAAAAAAATACAGAGACCGCTGTATTACATTGAATAAAGAAGTCTCTGTCACTCCGGTTGCGATCTCGGGGAATACAGATCCGGGAGATCCCAACCATTTAAAGGCCAAGCATGCCAGGGTTTTGGGAATAAACCCTGACTTTACCCTTCAGGTCATATATGAGGATGGAAGAGAGGAAAGCCTCTCAGCCGGAGAGGTGAGCATCCGTGGGATGTATGGCTATATATAAGAAGGATGCCAAACTTCTCCGATTAATTAAAACAAGATTTAACGATTTCAATGATTATAGCCTGATCCTCGGGGCTCATATTTATGTCACTTGGAAGACAAAGTCCTCTGTCAAATATATCCATTCCCACATCTGAAACAAGTCCTTCATCTATATATGCGTTACTCATAGCTCTTGCATAGCCCTTTCTGTTTACAAAAGCATTATTCCTGTAAATGGGCTGGAGATGCATGGGCTTCCAAATGGGACGCCCCTCTGCATTATAGGCTGCCAGGGTTTCAAGGATCTCTGTAGGACAGCTCTTCTTTTCTTCGGGAATATATAAAGCCTCCTTATCTCCTCTTACCTGCTTACACATAGCTTCCTTATCAATTATCAGGCAACTTAACCAGTAGTTTGGAACTGCCTTCTTCTCATCAAAGGGGTTCATTTTAACCGGAAGCTCCTTAAAGCCTTCCTTATATCTTTCATAAATGTCTTTTTTCAGCTGAATATGCTCATCCAGATGCTTGAACTGACCTCTTACTATGCCTGCGATTATATTACTGATCCTGTAGTTATAGCCAAGCTCCTCATGCTGATACCAGGGGGCAGCTTCTCTGGCCTGGGTTGAAAGCTTTCTTGTTTTATCCGCATCCTCTATTGAATCGGTAAGCAGCATGCCGCCGGCAGAGCCGGTTATGATCTTGTTGCCGTTAAAGGAGATAACATTTATATCCCCAAAGCTTCCTGTCATTTTGCCCTTAAAGGAGGCTCCAAGGGATTCGGCAGCGTCCTCAACAAGTAAAGCCCTGTGTTTATCACAGATTTCCTTTATCTCATCAAGCTTTGCGGGAGTTCCGTAAAGATTGGCAAGAACTACCAGCCTGACATCAGGGTAGATATCAAAGGCCTTTTCAAGGGCAAGGGGATCCATATTCCAGGTGTCATATTCGGTATCAATAAACACCGGCTCTCCTCCTTCATATACAATGGGGTTTACTGTTGCATCAAAGGTCATATCAGTGCAAAAAACTCTTTTTCCCTCAAGGGAGGCCCCGGGCTTTTGACCCTTGTAAAGCTTTTGGGCGGCAAGCTTTATGGCAAGATGAAGGGCAGCTGTGCCGTTGGAAAGACCCACTGCATATTTACAGCCTGTGTATTCTGCTGCATATTTCTCCAATTCATTGACATTGTCCCCGGCGGTGGTTATCCAGTTTTTTTCAAAGGCTTCCTTTATATACAGAAGCTCCTCACCATGCATTTTCGGAGTAGCCAGGAATACCTTCTTATCAAATCTATGGTATTTTTCTTTGTCTGAAAACATAAGATCCTCCTTTTTTGTCAGATCCCCCTTTTTAAGATAAGGGATCAATCTTTCCCTAGAATTGTACCACAATGGAAATATAATGCACACAGGATAATGAAGGGATTTTTAAGGGGATCCGCTATAAGCTATTGAAATGGGGCAGGATATTCCTGTATAATAGGGAAAATTCAGGCAAAATATTACGAATGTTATTTTTGAATTTAATAAAATGACCGGGCTTATGGGGGCGGGATTGAGAAAAAACCTTAGCCGGGAGAGGCAGGGACATAGGGAGGGACTATGAAAAAGCTGAGACTTGATAAGTTCCTTGGGGATTCTTTAGTGGGTTCCAGGGCAGATGTGAAAAAATATATATATTGGAACAGGATAAAGGTCAACGGGAAGATAATAAAGGATCCCGGCTTTAAGGTGGATCCTGAAAGGGATGAGATCAGCTACAAGGATGAGAAGGTCTTGTATGAACCTTTCAGATATTATATCCTGAATAAACCTTCCGGCTATGTAACGGCTATAAAGGATAAGGATCATCCAACGGTTATGGAGCTTTTGAAGGATGTAAACACAAAGGATCTTTTTCCCGTGGGAAGACTGGACAAGGATACGGAGGGCTTGCTTCTTATTACAAATGACGGGAAATTATCCCATGATCTTCTTTCACCTAAAAAGCATGTGGAGAAGAGCTATATAGCTTTATCGGACAGAAAATTATCCCCGGAAGATATAAAAAAAATAGAATCAGGAATTGATATCGGGGATGATAAGCCATGCCTTCCCGCAAAAATAAGCTATCTGGGAGAGGAAAAGACCACAGAAAAGGAGGGGGAGCTTTACAGCTATGAACTGACCATAAGAGAGGGAAGGTATCATCAGGTAAAGAGGATGTTTAAAGCCCTTGGGGGAGAGGTGATAAAGCTAAAGCGCATAAGCTTTGGAAGGCTGAAGCTGGGAGATGACCTTAAGCCCGGGGAGTATAGAAAGATCACTTGGAAGTGACAGGGAAAAAGCTTGAAATAATCATATTTCTATGGGAGATGTGACAATATTTTTTTTGCTTGTGACAGTGATTTCAGTTGACATAAGAATGATTACATATTATTATGTAGTCGTGAACTTGTAGATTTTTGACATTTAAGTTTAAGTATTGTTTTTATGAGGAAAAGAGGCCGGGTCTTATGGTATGGATGATCTTATCTTTGTTTCTTATTCCCGTCTTATTGGGAGTGATAGGGCTTATTTTTAAGAAGAAGCCCGTTAAAACAATAAACAATAAGGTGGGGTACAGATCAAAAAGATCTATGGCTAGTCAGGAAAGCTGGGATTTTGCCCAGAAGAAAATGTCAGACTATTGTCTGATAGCTGCCCTGATCACATTGATACCTGCAGCGATAGCCTGCTTTTATGTAAAGAATAAGACTTTAGAGACAGCAGGGATAGCAGTAGCGGTGATAATGGCTCTTCAGACTGTAGTCATTGTACTTGTTATACCCTTTGTTGAAAAAAAGTTAAAGGATGAATTTGGAGATAAATGACAGCATGGACAGGATGAATTGAAGGGGGAGTCCTGTCCTTAACAAGAAGCCTGCAGGAGGTGGGAAACCTGTCAGGTGGTTTAGATAACAAGTGTTTCTGATCAGTGAGGGGATTAGAGACTCTAATTTGTTTAAAACAGAATAGAAGGGGTCAAAGTTGAAGGGAGTATACAATCAGGACGCGCTAAACAGGATCGCTGCCGAAGATACCCTTGACAGGGCTATTATTTTGGTATCTCCGGGTGTATGGGTATCTATTTTAGGCGCATTTATTATAGTAGGGGTTTTACTGACCTGGGGATTTAGGGGTAAGCTTCCTTATACCGTAGATACACAGGGAATGTATGTTAAAAGCGACGGAGCAGCTGCGGTCTATTCGCAGACTGATGGTTTTGTCGTGGATATAAAGGTTAAAGAAGGGGATATTATCAAGAAGGATGATCTCCTTTGTACTTTGGGTACGGAAGATGACTATTACCAGTTAAGGCAGATAGACCGCAGGATCCAGGACGTGGAGAACATGACCTTTGATTCCGAGGCGGATGTGGTTACCTCTGATTCTGAACAGATGGCCCAGATAAAGCTGAATGCCAGGAACAGCAATAAGTCATCGGAACAGACTAAGGCAAATCTAAAGCTTAAGGAGGAAAAATTAGAAGACGCAAAGACTCTTCTTCAGGTTAAAGAGGATCTCTTAAAAACCTATAAGGAGAAGTATTTTGCTTCCTTAAGCGTGACTGACAACAAAAGTCAGTTATCATATCAGGAGGCTGAAAACGATTACGATACACATTTCAGCCAGTACCAGCAGATCAAGAACAATTACATAAATACTGCAGAGCAGTACTACAGCGCCAAGGCGGATTTTGATGCAAAATACGCCAAGTGGGATGCCAATGCCCATAAAGATGAGGAAAATATGGCCTATAATGCTGCCCTGGAGGATCTTTTGAACTTAAAGACCCAAGCGGAGGACTTTAAATATCTTATGGAGAAGGAGGAAGCTTCTCTTAAGGAATATAATACTGCTCTTTCCACTGCCAGGAAGGAATATCTTGAATATTTAAATGAAATATCGGGAGTGGCATCTGAAAATACCATGGCATCAACGGAGTATTCCGAGGTACTTCAGGATTATTATAACGCCAAGAACAGCTATAAGGCTCTCCTTGATGAGGTAGACCAGCTAAAGCTCCAGTCTATATTTGATGAGGGAAATGCAGATATAGACGGAGAAAACTACAGACAGCAGTTTAATAACCAGAAATCCTCAGTGCTTAGCAGCCTTCGTAATCAAAGGGATGATATTTTAAATCAGGCTGCAAAAAATGAGATCAGAGCAACCGTTGAAGGAGAGGTATATGATATTGAAACAGCCGTGGGAAGGGCTGTAAGCAAGGGAACGGAAATATTAGACGTATATTACGGAAACAGTATAACAGACAACGTTATCTGTTATGTGGAGCTGGCCGATGCGAGAAAGCTAAAGAAAGGAATGGAGGTTCACGTATATCCTTCCACAGTAAACAAGCAGGAATATGGACATATTAAGGGTAAGGTTACCGAAATATCAGAGTATACTGCCAGCTTTAACAAAATGGTCGAGAGACTTGGAAGTGACAGTGTAGTAAATGATTTCAGAAAACAGGGAGCTGTAGTTGAGGTTAAATGCGAGCTTCTTAAGGATCCAAGCTCTGAGAGCGGTTATTTATGGAGTACAAAAAAGGGTCATGAAATAAAGATGGAGGACGGTACCCTGATCACCGCAACGGTTGTTACAGAGGAAAAGCGTCCTATAGATCTTCTTATTCCCTATATAAGGGACAGGCTGGATTTCGAGATAGAGGAAGAGGACAGTGGTAAATGATAAAAAAGAAAGAACCCACTGCTGCGGAAATAGCCAAAAAATATCATAAGAAACAGCAAAGGGAGAAAAGACTAAAGAAGGTATTAAAACCACATGTCAAATACGTAAGGACACCTACCGAATACCAGCTGGAGGTGTCTGAGTGCGGTGCTGCCTCCCTTTCCATGATAATGCAGTACTACGGAAAATACGTGCCTTTGGAGATACTCAGAATAGAGACAGGAGTATCAAGAAGCGGATGTAATGCAAAGAATATAGCAAAGGCCGGTGAAAAATACGGAATGGACGTGGTGGGCAGTGCCAGGGATTTAGATACCATGCTGGAAAAGAACAAGGCTCCCTGCATGATCCACTGGAATTTCTCCCATTTTGTTGTTTTTGAGGGAATGAAGGGGAGAAAATATATAATTAACGATCCCCAAAGAGGAAGAAGAAAGCTTAACCGGAAGGAGATGGAGGAGGGCTACTCGGGAACGGTAATCCAGTTTACCCCCAACAAGGATTTTGTAAGAGACGGCAAAAAGAAGAGCATTCTTGGCTTTTTGAGCATGAGGATGAAAGGTCAGAGGGCCAACCTTATAACCATATTTTTCCTTGGGCTGGTGCTTATATTGCCGGGGATACTAAATCCGGTTTATACACAGACCTTTATGGATGAGATCCTTGTAAACAACAGAAAAACCTGGCTTAAGTTTGTAATACTGGGCATGGTCTTAACGGCTCTTTACAATATGTACTTCTCCTATGTCAGGTCAAAGCTGGTAACCCTGCTGACTGCAAAGACCTCCCTGCTCTCCACTGATAACATGATAGCCCATATGCTGAGGTTACCTATAGTATTTTATGAACAAAGATATGCAGGGGATCTTTTAAGCAGGATAAACAATAATATTGCGGTATCGGAGTTTTTATCAAGTGAGCTTGTGGGGATAATAATAAGTCTTATAACATCTGTTATTTACCTCTTCATAATGCTGCTTTACAGTCCCATGATATCCTTAGTGGGCGTATTTTTTTCCGTAGCCTCGGTAACCACAGCGGTGATAGTATCAAAATTCATATACAATATGAATATAAAATACAGTATGGATACGGGAAAGCTCTACGGAGCCCTTTTTAACGGCCTCTCTGCAGGAGCTTCACTTAAGGCTGTAGGGGCGGAAAATGAGTATACCTCAAGAATACTGGGATACTATGCGGAGGTCAGCAATAATGACCAGAAAATGGGAAAGCTTCAGACCATACTGGATGCAATACCCAAAACTTTGAACTCACTTTCAACGGTGGTCATAATGATCTTAGGCTCATATCTTGTGGTGGAAGGAGAATTTACACCGGGTATGATAGTTTCCTTTTCAGGATTTTTAGGGGCATTTTCCAGTCCCTTTTCGGATATAGTGAGCTTTGTCAGAAACCTTCAGCAGGTCAAGATCAATATGCTGAGGGTCGAGGATATAATGAACTATGATGAGGATGATAATTATCTGACTGAAAAAAACGAGGAGCTTAAGGGAAAGAAGCTGAGAGGGGAAATAGAAATGAAGGATGTAAGCTTTGCCTACGGCAAGCTTGATAGTCCCCTCATAAAAAACTTTAATTTTCATATACAAAGCGGAGAGAGCCTGGCTCTGGTAGGGGAAAGCGGTTGCGGAAAGTCTACTGTTTCAAAGATATTAAGCGGACTTTACAAGCCATGGACAGGAAGCGTCAAGATAGACGGCAATGATGTGGAGCATATACCCGAAGAGGTAATGTATTCTTCCGTCGCCATAGTAACCCAGACAATATCCCTTTTTGACGGGTCAATATATGATAACATATCCACCTGGAATAAAACCATAAGTCAGGAGGATATCGTACAGGCGGCAAAGGATGCCTGTATCCATGAGGAAATAAGCTTAAAACCCGGAGCCTATGATTATATGATCAAGGAAAACGGCTTTAACTTATCCGGAGGGCAAAGGCAAAGGATAGAGATAGCAAAGGCTCTGGCCACAAATCCTACAGTGCTGATACTTGACGAGGCCACCTCTGCTCTGGATGCAACTACTGAAAAGAAGATCTTAGATAATTTAAAAAGAAGGCATTGCACTTGTGTGATAGTGGCTCAGAGATTGTCCACAATAAGAGACTGTGATGAAATATTAGTGGTGGAAAAGGGACGTATAAAGGAAAGAGGAACTCATGAAGAGCTCATGGCTCTAAAGGGAATTTACAGAAGACTGGTATCCGAATCCGATTAGAGAGGGTTTATGGAAAATAGTAAGATCACTATTACCCTTGAAGGGGCAAAAAAATATTTAACCGGTGATCCTTTTGAATATTTTCATATAAAGGAAGGCACTGTGTACATATATATCGTGCATGTCAAGAATGCGGTCATAGGTAGATCTCTCTTTTTCTGCCAGCTGGATGAGGGAAGTGATATTCCCACCTTTTCCTACGGCAACGGCGAAAAAAGCGAGTTCTGGCAGTTTTTGCTGGTGGCAAAGGACAGGGCAAGGATAAGCATAGAAGAAGTGGCTGACAAAAAAGTCAGTCTAAGAGAGAGCTTTATAGAGAAAATAGCTCCCCAGCTAAAGAATGTGAAGCTTGACTGCGACAGCTTTTCCGAGGATCTGGCTTCCTGGTATAAGGATAAGCTTGTATATGAAGCAGAGGTAATAAGCTCTATAAATAAGGAAATAAAAACAGTAAAGATAGGGCGTTTTAACCTTCTTGGGTCTATTTTTGAAAGGTCAAGACGTCTGGATGCCAATATAGAGCCTACCGGTAACAAGATATACGATATCACCAGTATTTACTGTGATTATATGAAAATGAAGATCTGTCCCTACTATACCCTGAAGAGCAGTCATGGAGAGAATTTTACCATAGAAGATATCGCAAGAGCCTCTCACTTTGTTCTCAGAAAGGTAACCCTTGAAAAGAAATGGTATACAAAGGACATAGGAGCTATGGTGGGAAGCTATAAGGAATCAGGGGATCCCTGTATTCTTATCCCACAGGGAAGAAGGCACTACCTTCTTTATGACCTGAAGATAAAAAGAAGCATCATAGTAGACCGGGATCTTGCGGGAACAATAAAGGCCGAGGCCTATATTGCCTACCCTCACCTGCCGTCTAAGAAGCTGAGGCTTAAGGATGTAGTGCTTTTTGGAATAAAAAGAGTGAAAAGAACTGATATCTTCTGGTTTGTCTTTTTGTATTTTCTGACCACTCTGGTTGGGGTCTTACTGCCTATGTTTAATGAAAAAATGTATGACAGCCTGATACCCATGGGGAAGCTTTCGGCTATTTATCAGGTGGGAATTGCAATGCTTGCCTGCATGATAGGTAATATTTTCTTTACCATAGTTCAAAACCTGTCTTCCTTCAGAGCGGTAAAAACCGTGGAATATACAATAGTTTCGGCTACCTATGACAGGATATTCAGGCTGCCCCAGAAATTCATAAACAGCTTTGGAACCGCGGAGCTTTTAGGAAGGATCAACTCTGTGTCAGGAGTCTTCTCCCAGACAGTAACAGCAGGGGTTTCTGCAAGCCTTGGCTTTCTGCTTTCCATGTTTTATCTTTGGAGGATGTTTGATAAATCCGGGGTTCTTGCCTGGAGAGGCCTGTGGATGACTATCATAACCAACCTGATCATGTTCGGCTTTGGATATTTAAGGATAAGAAGGGAAAGAGAAAGGCTTGATCATTCCATAAAGGCAAATAACAGACTTTATCAATATATAGCGGGAATTCTTAAAATAAAGACCTCAGGAATAGAAAACAGGAGTCTTTTAGAGTATCAAAAGGAAAATGTTGAAACTCTTAAATCTGAAATATTGTCAAAAACAGTAAGTAATGTGGGAGCCGTGGTAAACATCTTTATGTCCATGGCTTATTCGGCTTTTATATATTATCTGGTCATAAAGAAAAAACAGCAGCTTTCCTTAGGTGAATATGCATCCTTTAATTCGGCATACGGAATGTTCACCTCCGCCATGGGACAGATGGCAGGCTTTTTCCTTACCTGGGCCAATCTTTTGCCTGTTATGGAAAAGGTGAAGCCAATATATGAAACGGAAGTGGAAATAACAGACAGCAGCAGCTCCATTGGCAGGTTATCCGGTTCCATTGAGGTAAATCATATGGATTTTGCCTATGAGGATGAGGAAAACAATGTTTTAAAGGATATTAATTTCAAAATAGAGCCGGGAGAATATGTGGGTATAGTCGGGCCCTCGGGATGTGGGAAGTCCACCCTGTTAAAATGTCTTCTGGGCTTTGAAAAAGCCACAAAGGGAAAGATATTTTATGATAACAAGGATATTGACACCATGGATAAGGTGGAGCTTAGAAGGCAGATGGGAGTTGTTCTTCAGGAAGGACAGCTGGTTGTGGGAAATATTTATACAAACGTTACTCTTTCATCTCCCAATCTTAAAGCCACTGAGGTTCAGGAACTTTTAAAAGAGGTGGATCTTTTTAAGGATGTGGAGGATATGCCCATGGGCATATTTACCGCCATATCGGAAGGCGGAGGAACGGTTTCGGGAGGCCAGAAGCAGAGAATACTTATAGCAAGGGCACTTGCCAATAATCCCTGTATGATATTTTTTGATGAGGCAACCTCAGCTCTTGATAACTTAACCCAGGCAAAGGTTTGTGAATCCCTGGAAAAGCGAAATATAACCAGGGTTATGATAGCCCACAGGCTTTCCACGGTGAAGGAGTGCGACAGAATATTTGTAATGGATAAGGGTCAGATAAAGGAAGAGGGAAATTTTGAGACTCTTATGAATAAAAAAGGATTGTTCTACCAGCTGGCAAAGAGGCAGGAGATAAGAGTCTAGGGGAAAGATAAGAAGGTCTAAAGGAAAGAAAAAGGGGAATAGATATGGATAAAAGGGGAAAGACGGGAATAATAAAAAGACTTTTTGTTACCTTTACAGTAATGGTGACAGGAGTTGCTCTGGCAGGACTGGGAGCCTGCAGTTTTATAGGACTGTCAGAGGAGAAAAAGGCAGGGGGAGAAAAAAGTATAGGACTTGGGGGAGCCTATATAAAGACCGGAGACTCCCTTTCTTTAAATGCCTTTTTTGATAATGATGAGTGGGAGGTAGTGGATAATAAGGCTAAGGGAGAGGTCTTGCTTTATGATTCCCTTTCAAAGCCCTTTTTTGTAATGGAAAAGACCTGTTCAAGGGGGATATACGACAATAAGGGCAGCGGGGATTACTCATTATCCTCAATTAAGGATTCTTTAGATCGGGAGCTGTTAAAGGCTAAGGGCTCTCCTGAAAGAGCAAGGTATACAGAGCTCTTTATACCCACCTATACTAAGGTTGATGACAAAGAATATAAGTATTCACAAAATTCAGCTCTTAATGGGGATACTGTTTTTATTCCCTCCTACAGCGAGTATCTGGATATTGAGGGTGAAGAAGAACTCTCAAAGAGTCAGCCTATGTGGACAAGATCCTCAAAGGAGGGTTCTAAGACTCTTGCCTATCTTACAAATGGAAGCCTTGAGGAGGGAAATAAGGAGTATAGCTATAGAAGGGCAGCCAATGTAGATATAGGGATAAATAAGGTGCTTTACAGCTATAAGGGGGAGCTTCCCTCCTTAAAGGAGGGTTCTCTTACTGAGATAAAGGATGAATGGGGAATAAGCTCCTTTATAAAAA
>JAILBX010000060.1 GCA_024680675.1 Lachnospiraceae bacterium
AAGTCCTATTTAAGGGAGATGAATAATACCATAACCATTGAGATAGAATCTCCCCTTAATTATATAGAGAGGGTCAGACCCGGTCTTAATAAGCAGATAAAGTACACTCACAGGGGCTGTATTACAGGAAATCAATACATAAGAAAGGCTCACTGTATGTACGGATGGGATATGAATCCCCAGATACCGGATTGCGGGATCTGGAGAAGCATAGACCTGATAGGCTACAGTCTGATCAAACTGGAAGAGGTTGAGATAATACAGCACCATGAAAAAAAGAAGGTAGTACTGGAAATAAATGTGGACGCAAAACTTTTAGTACCGGATACCTATATAATACAGGCTGAATTAGTGACTCCCGAGGGTATTCCTTCTGCTATAACGGAAACTCTTATAGATGGTCATGCAACAGTAAACATGGAGATAGAGAGTCCCAAAATATGGTGGCCAAACGGGTATGGGGATCAGCCCCTTTATACCGTCAGTGTCTATGCCCTTGATATGAACGGGAATCAGTGGGATTCAAAGAGCTACAGGATAGGCTTAAGGACCATAGCTGTATCACAGGAGGAGGACGAATACGGCAGGGAGTTCTGTCTTAAGGTAAATAATGTCAAGATATTTGCCATGGGGGCGGATTATGTCCCTGAGGATACCATATACTCTTTTGTTACAAGAGAAAAAATAAGCTATCTTTTAAGAGCTGCAAAGAAAAGTAACTTTAACACTTTAAGAGTATGGGGAGGAGGATACTATCCTTCGGATACCTTTTATGATATCTGCGATGAATACGGAATAATAGTCTGGCAGGACTTTATGTTTGCAGGTAATCTTTACGAGCTCAACAATGATTTCAAGAATAACGTTACCGCAGAGGCCATAGATAATGTTAAGAGGCTTAGAAATCATGCCTGTCTGGGTCTTTTCTGCGGAAACAGTGATATAGAATTTAACTGGGTAAATACCGAGGGCTTTAAGGAGCATTCAGAGGCTTTGAAGAATGACTATCTTCAGCTCTTTGAGACAATACTGCCAAAGGTTGTGGAGGATTATGCTCCCCAGACCTTCTACTGGCCCTCATCCCCCTCATCGGGAGGAGGCTTTGAGGATCCAAACAGTGAGGAAAAGGGAGACGGTCATTTTTGGGAGGTATGGGATGAGGAGAAATCCTTTAGTGAGTTTAGAAAGCATTATATGCGCTTTTTATCTGAATTTGGATTCCAGTCCCTGCCAAGCTATAAGACCATAATGAGCTTTACAAGAGAGGAAGACAGAAATCTCTTTTCAGAGGTTTTAGAAAGTCATCAAAAGGGTGAAAGAGCCAATGGAAAGCTTATATCCTATCTGGCTGAAAACTTTCTTTTCCCCAAGGATTTTGAAAGCCTTATCTACCTTACACAGATACTCCAGGCAATGTCAGTAAAGTATGCTGTTGAGCATTTCAGAAGAAACAGGGGAAGGTGTATGGGGACCCTTTACTGGCACCTGAATGACAGCTGGCCTGTGGTATCCTGGTCAAGCGTTGATTATTTTGGAAGATATAAGGCTCTTCAATATATGGCAAAGGGCTTTTATGCCCCTGTAGCGGGATCTATAGAGAGGGAAAGAAATGTTATTTCCGTTTTCCTTCAGAATGAGACCAGGGATATTGAAACCAGAAGAGTCAGGGTAAGCCTTCAGACCTTCGATTTCAGACTCCTTCATGAGATGGAATATGAGGTTGAGGTAGCAGCGGGAGCTGTGGAACTGGTGTGTTCCATGGATTACACCTCCTTTATAGAAGGAATTGAGAGAAGAGTCTTTATTGAAGCTGAATTTATAGATGAAGAAGGAAATGTAGAGTCTACGGAAATAGAAGTTTTTGTTCCTTATAAGAGACTGGAGCTTGATTACACCTCCATATCCTACTCTGTTATAGAGCTGATAGATGAGTATGTGATAAGGATGATGGCAGGAGGATTTGCCGCCTTTGTGGAGTTGGATCTTAAAAATGCCGACGGATTATTCTCTGAAAACTATTTTCATTTAACCTCAAAAAGAGAAAAGGCCGTAACTCTTAAAAAGTCTGATATCAGATATCTGACCTCCTCGGCTCTTGAGATACAAAACGGGGTTGAGCTGGAACAGCAGCTGGTGATCCGTACCTTAAGGGATACCTACTGATGGATCTTTTTGAATACCTGAGAGAAAATAATATGGAAAAAGAGGCTCCTCTGGCAGCAAGGCTGAGACCGGGAACACTGGATGAGGTGGTGGGACAGGAGCACATAATAGGGAAGGATAAGCTCTTATACAGAGCCATAAAGGCAGACAAGCTTTCCTCAATAATCCTTTACGGACCGGCAGGTACCGGAAAAACCACAATAGCAAGGGTTATAGCAAATACCACAAAGGCTGAGTTTGTCCAGCTTAACGCTACTGTTGCCGGAAAGAAGGATATGGAAGAGGTAGTAAGTAAGGCTAAGGATATGAGGGGAATGTATGGGAAAAAGACCATTCTTTTCATTGATGAGATCCATAGATTTAACAAGGGACAGCAGGATTATCTTCTTCCCTTTGTAGAGGACGGAACTCTTATCCTTATTGGGGCCACTACGGAAAATCCTTATTTTGAAGTCAACCAGGCTCTTATTTCAAGGTCTGTGATATATGAACTTAAGCCTCTTTCGGGAGAAGATATACAAAAGCTTCTGATAAGGGCTATTGAAGATGATGAAAAGGGAATGGGAAGCTTCGACGGGGTTATAGATGAGGAGGCTCTTTGCTTCCTTTCGGATATGGCAAACGGGGATGCAAGGGCGGCTTTAAATGCACTGGAGTTAGGAATTCTCACTACAGAAAGGTCTGAGGATAAGAAGATCCATATTACCCTTGAGGTCGCTGAAGAATGCATCCAGAAAAAAGCCATTGGCTATGATAAGGAAGGGGATAATCACTACGATACCATTTCTGCCTTCATAAAAAGCATGAGAGGTTCAGATCCTGATGCAGCCGTATTTTATCTGGCTAAGATGCTCTACGCCGGAGAAAGCCTTACCTTTATAGCCAGGAGGATGATGATCTGTGCATCGGAGGATGTGGGAAATGCAGATCCAAATGCCCTTTCGGTAGCGGTTTCGGCTTCCCTTGCAGTTGAAAGAGTTGGAATGCCGGAGGCTATGATCATTCTTTCCCAGGCAGCCATATATATAGCCACGGCGCCTAAAAGCAATGCCTGTATGTCAGCCATAGCGGAGGCTATGGAGGCAGTAAAGGAAGGAAAAGACATAAGCGTGCCGGGGCATTTAAGAGATGCACATTATAAGGGAGCGGCAAAGCTTGGTCATGGAAAGGGCTATAAGTATGCCCATGATTATCCGAATAATTATGTAAACCAACAATACCTTCCCTATGAGCTTACAGGGAGGGAATTTTACAAACCCAGTGGAAACGGCTTTGAAAAAAAGATACACGAACACATGGTAAGAATAAAAAAAGAAGCTAAAGATACTTGAAAAATCCCATGATCTGATGTATTTTATACATTGTTATCATAATCAGTTTATTTCACAAGGAGAGGTTCGTATCTGATAACAGAGGAAAAAGCACTGTGCCCGGATAGGGACGAGTGTGAACATATAATGAATAGTTCTTAAGGATATCCCACTTTATTGTAATTGTTAGACCCTTGTTTTGAATTTGAGGAATACTGCCTCAAGAGGATTTTTGTATTCCCAATGGAATAAAAAATTTTTTTTGGTGATACAGCTGTACCTGTTATGGAGAATTTATGAAGAAATGGAGTGATCGTAAGGTGAAAGCATATGCGGATATGACAAAGGATGAATTATTGGCTGTAAAGGAGGATCTTATAAAGTCCTATGAGGATGTGAAGGGAAAAGGCATAAGTCTCAACATGTCAAGAGGGAAGCCTTCTCCGGAGCAGCTTGATATAGTAATGGACATGTTTGATGTCTTTAACAGAAATACAGATTTTATAAGTGAGTCGGGAGTTGATACAAGAAATTACGGGGAGCTTACCGGAATAAAGGAAGCAAAGGAGTTATTTGCCGAGCTTCTGGATGTGGAAGCCAAAAACGTTATTGTATTTGGAAACGGTTCCCTTCCGGTTATGTATGACACTATTTCAAGATCCTACAGCTTTGGAGTAAACGGTTCTACCCCCTGGAACAAGCTTGATAAGGTAAAGTTTCTCTGTCCCGTTCCGGGATATGACAGGCACTTTGCCATAACGGAGACCTTTGGTATAGAGATGATAAATATTCCTCTCTATGAGGACGGACCGGACATGGAGCTTATTAAAAAGTATGTTGAAGAGGATGAGGCTGTAAAGGGAATATGGTGTGTGCCAAAGTATTCAAATCCCACAGGCTCTACCTATTCCGATGAGAAGGTAAAAGCCTTTGCGGCCCTGAAGCCGAAGGCTTGTGATTTCAGGATCTACTGGGATAATGCTTATGCGGTTCACGATCTTTATGAAGATGATAAGGATGAGCTTTTAAATATATTTGATGAATGTAAAAAGCATAATAATGAAGATATAGTTTATGAATTTGCTTCAACCAGCAAGATAACCCTTGCGGGAGCCGGTATAGCTGCAGTCATAGCTTCCGAGAAGAATCTTGAATGGTACAAAAAGAATATGACGATACAGACCATCGGCTATGATAAGATCAATATGCTTCGTCACGTGAGGTATTTTAAAAATGCTGAGGGTGTAAGGAAGAAGATGAAGGAGCATGCAAGGATCCTTGCTCCAAAATTTGATGCGGTAATAGAATGCTTTGACAGGGAGCTTGAGGGCCTTGGAATAGGAAGCTATACAAGGCCAAAGGGAGGTTATTTTATCTCCTTTACTGCAATGAAGGGGACTGCAAAGAAGATCGTTGAGAAGTGTAAAGAGGCCGGAATGATCACAACAGGTGCAGGTGCCACCTTCCCCTACAAGAAGGATCCCGATGACTCAAATATCAGGATAGCCCCTTCCTTCCCTACGTTAAATGAGATAAAAGAGGCAGCAGAACTTTTCTCATTGTGCGTTAAGATAGTAAGTATAGAAGAAATATTGAAAAACAAGTAAAGGAAGATTTATGGAGAGAGAAAAGTACGAATCATTAAATGTATCTGCACTTAGAGATATAGCAAAGGCCAGGGGTATCAAGGGTGTATCCACCATAAAGAAAAGCGATATAATAAACCTCATGCTGGAGCTTGATGAAGAAGAGGAAAAAGGTAAAAAGGGATCTGAGGAAGAGACAAAGGAAAAGAAAGAAGCTAAGACTTCAAAATCCATGGAGGCTAAAAGTGAAGCTGCAGAGACAAAGAGCAAGGCTTCAAGGGCAGCAGGAAAAGAAGGTGGAAAGAAGGATAAAAAATCTTCTGCAAGATCATCCTCTGATAAAAATAAAAAGATCTCCAAAAAAGGTGATACTTTGCCTCCCTCCAATGATGAGGGCATAAGGGCTGAGTCCCGGGGAAGTGACTCTAAGGAGCCGCTAAGGAGTGAGTCTGAAAAGCCAAAGGGAGAAAAGCCTGAGAGAGTGGAGGCCAATGTAAGGCCTGATGATGGCTTGAAGTCAGAAAACAGCAGTCGTGAGGGTCAAAGATCCGATAACAGGTCAGCCTCAGAGGAGGCAATTGAAACTGAAAAGACTTCGGAACAGGCAGTAAAGGCCAACAATGAATTGTCAGAAGAAAAAAAGAGTCTGGACAGCGGTATAGAGGTCAGAGGTATCCTTGATGTGCTCCCTGAAGGCTATGGCTTCATAAGAAGCGATAACTATATGCCCGGGGAAAATGATATCTATGTGGCACCCAGTCAGATAAGGCGTTTCAGCTTAAGGACAGGGGATATAGTTGTCGGAAACATGAGAATAAAGAATACAAATGACAAGTTTGGCGCCCTGCTTTTTGTTAAGACCATCAATGACCGTGAGCCGGACCAGATGGAGAAGAGGATAGTATTTGAGGATCTGACTCCTATTTTTCCGACAAAAAAAATTACACTTGAAAGAGTTGGAGGTCCTGTTTCCATGAGGATAATGGACCTTATGAGTCCTGTGGGAAAGGGACAGAGAGGAATGATAGTTTCTCCTCCAAAGGCAGGAAAGACAACACTTTTAAAGGATGTGGCCAAGTCCCTCACAAGCAACTATCCGGATATTCATCTTATCATTCTTCTTATAGATGAGAGACCTGAAGAGGTTACTGATATGAAGGAGGCGATAAAGGGAGATAATGTGGAGGTAATATACTCCACCTTTGATGAGCTTCCGGAGCATCATAAGAGAGTATCCGAAATGGTTATTGAGAGAGCCAAGCGTCTTGTGGAGTATGGAAGAGATGTGGTCATACTCCTTGACAGTATCACGAGACTTACAAGGGCCTATAACCTTACCGTTCCCCCCAGTGGAAGAACCCTGTCGGGAGGTCTTGATCCGGCAGCTCTTCATATGCCCAAGAGGTTTTTCGGTGCCGCAAGAAATATGAAGGAGGGCGGAAGCCTTACCATACTTGCAACTGCCCTGGTAGATACCGGAAGCAAGATGGATGATGTGGTGTACGAGGAATTTAAGGGAACCGGTAATATGGAGATCGTTTTGGACAGGAAGCTGTCTGAAAGAAGAGTATTCCCGGCTATAGATATTCCAAAGTCAAGTACAAGAAGAGACGATCTTCTACTTGAGAAGGAGCAGTTAGATACAATAAATATGATGCGAAGGGCCTTTAACGGAGTTAAGCCCGAGGAAGCTGTAGAGCGTATTGTGGAAATGTTTGTTAAAACAAAAAATAACAGAGATTTCATGGAAATGGCAAAGAAATACAGATTCATATAAAAAGCACTTGCACTCTTAAAAATGCTGTGTTACAATGTATAAGCTGTTTACTTGCGATACAGTAAAGGAATGTAACTTTGTCAGGAAGTTTGACATTTCTATAATATACAATGATTTAATAGGATAAAGAGGTGATATCAATGAAAGAAGGAATACATCCAGAGTACCATCAGGCAACCGTTACCTGCAACTGCGGAAATACATTTACAGTTGGATCAACAAAGTCTGATATCCATGTTGAAATTTGTTCAAAGTGTCATTCATTCTATACAGGTCAGCAGAAGTCTGCAAGAATGGACGGACGTATTGAGAAGTTCAATAAGAAGTACGGTGTGGGAAATAAGTGATAGACCTTTAGGGAAGGGTTTATCCGGATTTGTTTAGATCATGAATGATGAAGGGGTTGGGCAAGGCTCAACTCCTTTTTAAATATCCTTTAAGGGTGGAGGAAGGAAATGGCTTTAAAGAAGAAGCAGGATCATTACAGCGGTATAGGCGGACAGGCAGTTATCGAAGGCGTAATGATGAAAAACAAGGACAGGTATGCTGTAGCGGTAAGAACCCCTGATGATGACATCAATGTGGCCGTGGAGGAATACAACTCCTTTGGAGGAAATAATATATTTACAAGGATTCCCTTTTTAAGAGGAGTATTTGTGTTTATTGATTCCATGATACTGGGAGTAAAGACCTTAAATTACTCGGCTTCATTTTATGAGGAGGAGGAGCTTAGAAAAAACAGAAGACAGAAGAAAAAGCTTGTGGACAGAGTATTCGGAACAAAGGCTGAGGGTGTGCTGACAGCTGTTACCGTTCTCTTTTCCATAGTCCTTGCTGTGGTCATATTTATGCTCTTACCCTATTTTATTGCAGATTTTTTAAGAAAGTTTATTGTTTCCGAAACAGTGATAGCTTTAATAGAGGGTCTTTTAAGGATAATCATTTTTATCCTTTATCTTTTATTGATATCCCTTATGAATGATATAAAAAGAACCTTTATGTATCATGGGGCTGAGCATAAATGCATAAATTGCCTGGAAAGCGGTAATCCTCTGACAGTAGAGAATGTGACCAAAGCCTCAAGGCAGCATAAGAGATGCGGCACGAGCTTTCTCTTTCTGGTGGTTTTTGTAAGTGTGATACTGTTTATGTTCATAAGGGCAGAGGAGCCGATCTTAAGGCTGGCCATAAGAATATTGCTCATCCCTGTCATTTCGGGTATCTCTTATGAGATAATAAGGCTTGCGGGAAGATATAATAATATTTTCATAAAAATAATCTCAGCTCCGGGACTTATGCTTCAAAAGCTTACAACAAAGGAACCAAGTAAAGAGATGATAGAGGTTGCCATAGCTTCTGTTGAGGCAATATTTGATTGGAGAGAGTACCTCCTTAAGGAGTTTGGACTTGAAGTACCTTATGAGGAAGAGGTGGATTATTACAATTGAATTACTCTGAGTTACAAAGGAAGGGAAGAGACAGGCTTAGGGAGGCCTCAATAGAGGATAATGAAAGTGATTCAAGGCTTCTTTTAGAGCATGTTTTTGATCTTGACAGGAATTTTTTATACCTTCATGGCAGTGATGTCATAGAAGATGAAAAGGCAGCAGATACTTATCTTCAGCTTATAGAAAAGAGATGTATGCATATCCCCACTCAGCACCTTAGGGGGAAGGCGGATTTTATGGGACTGGAGTTTATTGTTAATGATAAGGTCTTAATTCCAAGGATAGATACGGAAAGCCTTGTCGAAGAGGCCATGCTCCTTTTAAATGACGGAATGAAGGTCCTTGATATGTGTACCGGGAGCGGCTGTATCCTTTTAAGTCTTATGAATTACAAGAATGATATAGAGGGATGGGGCCTTGATATATCAGAAGAGGCGCTTTTGGTGGCAAAAGAGAATGCCAAAAGGCTTGGGATCGATGCCCGCTTTATAAAAAGCGATCTTTTTCAGGCTATAGAAGGGGAGAAATTTGATATGATAATATCAAATCCTCCTTATATTGCTTCCGGAGAGATCAAGGAACTTATGGAGGAGGTAAGGGATCATGATCCCATCATGGCTCTTGACGGAGGAAGGGATGGCCTTGATTTTTACAGAAGGATAAGCAGCCTTTCAAAGGAGCATCTTTATATAGGAGGGAAGCTGCTCTATGAGATAGGTTTTGATCAGGGAGAAAAGGTCAGAAAAATTCTTGAAGCTGAGGGATACAGCAGTATTAGGATAATAAAGGATCTGTCGGGAAATGACAGGGTAGCAGTCTGCGAGAGAGGTTTACATAATGTACGATAAATTGGAAGATCTTATACACAGGTATGAGGATATAATGAATGAGCTGTCGGAGCCTTCGGCTTCCGAGGATCAGAATAGGTTTAAATCACTTATGAAGGAACAAAGCGAGCTTGCTCCTATTGTGGAGACTTATAAGGAGTATAAGAAAAGCAAGCAGGATATAGAGGACAGCTTAAGCCTTCTTGAGGTGGAAAAGGATGAAGAAATGAGGGAAATGCTTAAGGAGGAGCTTAATGAGGCCAGGCATAGGGTGGAGAGCCTGGATGATAAGCTTAAGATCCTTTTGCTTCCCAAGGATCCCAATGATGATAAAAACGTGATAGTTGAGATCAGGGCAGGAGCCGGTGGAGATGAGGCAGCGCTTTTTGCCGCTGAGATATATCGTATGTATGTTCATTATGCAGAGGGAAGACACTGGAAGATAGAAACTCTTGAAGCCGATGAGATAGGTATAGGTGGCATGAAAAGCGTTACCTTTATGCTTACCGGTAAGGGGGCTTATTCAATAATGAAATAC
Organism: Lachnospiraceae bacterium; assembly: GCA_024680675.1. Classification (GTDB taxonomy): domain Bacteria; phylum Bacillota; class Clostridia; order Lachnospirales; family Lachnospiraceae; genus UBA2868. Next base: position 9,650 of record JAILBX010000060.1, read on the forward strand.
GAAAGCGGAGTTCACAGGGTTCAGAGAGTTCCGGAAACAGAGTCCGGAGGACGTATTCACACCTCGACCATATCGGTAGCGGTCATGCCTGAGGCAGAGGATGTGGATATAAGCATAGATGAAAAGGATATAAGAATAGATGTTATGAGAGCCTCGGGAAATGGGGGACAGTGTGTTAATACCACAGATTCCGCAGTAAGACTTACCCATTATCCCACAGGTATAGTTATTTATTCTCAAACTGAAAAGTCCCAGCTTCAGAATAAAGAAAAAGCCTTTGCTCTCCTTAGGACCAAGCTTTTTGATCTGGAGCAGCAAAAGGCTCATGATGCCGAAGCAGAGCTTAGAAAAAGTCAGATAGGTACAGGAGACAGGTCGGAAAAGATAAGGACCTATAACTTTCCCCAGGGAAGGGTCACGGACCACAGGATAAATCTGACTCTTTATAAGCTTGACAAGGTTATGGACGGTGACATTCAGGAAATAATAGATGCCTGTATTGCTGCCGACCAGGCCAAAAAGCTCAGCCGTATGAATGAAAGCGCCTGAGACTTAAAGCTTCAGGCCTTAAGGATTTTCTGTAAATTGAGCTCATAAGGTGGATAGACAATGCCCTTATCGGTCACTATGGCTGTGATAAGGGCATTATCAGTTATATCAAAGGCAGGATTATAGACCTTAATGTCCTCTGGAGCCATGGCTTCCTTATACCAGAGCTGTGTTACCTCTTCAGGGGGTCTTTGTTCTATGGGAATATCATTTCCGCTTTTTGTATTTAGATCAATAGTGGAAGAAGGGGCAAACACGTAGAAGGGTATATTGTAATGCTTTGCAGCCAGAGCAACAAGGCTTGTGCCTATCTTATTTGCCACATCTCCGTTTGCCGCAACTCTGTCACAGCCGACAAATACCGCATTTATGCTTCCGCTTTTCATTATGGAGCTGACCATGTTGTCACAAAGCAGGGTGACATCAAGACCGGCACTTGAAAGCTCATAGGAGGTGAGTCTGGCTCCCTGTAAAAGGGGTCTTGTTTCGTCACAGTAAACTCTCAGATCCATTCCCCTTTCCTTTGCAAGGTACATAGGCGCAGTGGCAGTTCCGTATTTTGAAGTTGCCAAAGAGCCGGCATTGCAGTGGGTAAGGATCCCGTAGCCCTCTTTTATCAGGGTAATGCCGTATTCTCCAAGGCTTTTACATATATTGCTATCCTCTTCTTTTATAAGCAAAGCTTCATTTTTTAAGATGGGGAGAAGCTCCTGAAGAGAAGGAGAATTATGTAAACTATAATAATCCTTCACCTTTTCCTCCATACGTTTCAAAGCCCATGACAGGTTGACAGCAGTAGGCCTTGAGCTGTTCAGATATTCGGAGGCCTCCATATATTTTTTAAAAAAGAGGGAGGGCTCTTCTTCCTTCAGGGAAAGAGAATGGACATACATACCTATTGCGGCTGCAACGCCAATAGCCGGCGCTCCCCTTACTCTCAGCTTGTATATTGCCTCCCAGATATCTTCAAGCTTTGTAAGCTTTAAGATAGCGGTTTTGCCGGGTAAGAGGGTCTGGTCTATTATGGAAAGAGAAGGGCCCTCTTCATCAAGCTCTACCGTTGCATATTCAAGAATATTTTTACTCATTTTTATTTCCTTTCAAAAAAAGCTCTATTTATTAATCGATATGGTTCCGACCTGATGATATTTTATCATCTAAGGCCTTTAAAATAAAGATAGCCTAAGTCTTGCCAGGCTTTTATGTACAAAAAAAGAATTATAAGATATAATAATAGGATGGCTGTGAAAAAAATATATAAAAAGCAGAGCAGAGGAATGTTTATGGGTAGATTAAGTCAGTTTATGCAAAGGTTAAGATATAATTTCTCCAATTTTATGATAGGAAGGTATGGAGTTGACCAGCTTGGAAAATTTCTGTGGGGTTTTGTCTTAGCTCTTATCATATTGGGATTTTTCATAAGACATCCCTTGCTTGAAATTGTAACCATACTTCTTATAATTTATCTGTATTTCAGAATGTTTTCAAAGAATATTGCAAAAAGATATGAAGAAAATCAGAAGTTTTTGGATAGCTCATATAAGTTTAGAAGGTTTTTTAATAATAAAAAAAGTATGCTTATGGATCTGAAAACCCATCATATATATAAATGTCCCATGTGCAAACAAAAGATCAGAATACCAAGAGGCAGGGGAAGAGTGGAGATAACCTGTCCCAAGTGTAAAAATAAGTTTGTAAGAGGCAGAAAACATTAAATTTAGCCGGGGGTAAAGGTATATTGTTTGGATACGTGGTGGCAGACAGGCCTGAACTAAAACTAAAAGAGCTTTATGAATACAAGTCATATTATTGCGGCCTTTGCAATGTTTTAAAGGAAAAATACAGCATTAAAGGACAACTTACCCTAAGTTATGATATGACATTTGTTATTTTATTGCTATCATCTCTTTATGAACCCTCTGAAAACAGATATCAGGCCAGATGTCTGATTCATCCCCTTGAAAAGCATGCGGTAACAAAAAATGAATTTACCGAATATGTCAGTGATATGAATATTCTTATGACATATTATAAGTGTATAGACGACTGGAAGGATGAAAAGAAGTTTTCGGGACTTACCATGGCAAGAGCTCTTAATAAATCTGTAAATGAGATAAAAAACAGATACCCCAAAAAGGTGAGGGCTGTTAAGAAGCACCTTAAGGAGATATGGGAGTATGAGAAAAGGGGAGAGGGCTCCATAGATCTGCCGGCAGGGGCATTTGGCAATATAATGGCTGAAATAGTAAGCTATAAAGAGGATGAATGGGAAGCTCTTCTTAGAAACATGGGCTTTTATCTTGGAAAATTCATATATATTCTGGATGCTTATGATGATATGGAGGAGGATAGAAAAAAAGGAAATTACAATCCTTTCCTTATAAAGGAAGGGGCAGATATAAATCCGGAGGATATGCTGGAGATGATGATGGGAGAATGCTGCAAGAGCTTTGAAAGACTTCCTATCATAAAAAATGTCAATATTTTAAGGAATATACTGTATTCCGGAGTATGGAGCAGATTTGTTCCGGCAAAAAAGGAGTCTAAATGAGTAACCCTTATAGTGTTCTCGGAGTTTCGGAAACTGCGAGCGAAGAAGAAATAAAAAAAGCATACAGAGCCTTAAGCAGAAGATATCATCCTGATGCAAATGTCAATAATCCCAATAAAGCTCAGGCAGAAGAGAAATTTAAAGAGATACAACAGGCCTATCAGCAGATCATGGATATGAGGGAAAAGGGATATAAGGGGTATTCCGATAACGATGGTTATGGATTCGGAGGATTTGGAGGATTCAATAACGGATCCTATGGAGGCAGCAGACGGAGCTATTCGTCCGGAGCAGGCAGCATGGGAGAAGAGGCTGTTCATCTCCAGGCAGCGGCAAATTATATAAATAACAGACGTTACAGAGAAGCTATTAACGTTCTTGAGGGAATAAATAACAGAGACGGACAGTGGTACTATATGTCTGCTTTGGCAAATGCAGGATTGGGCAACAATATACAGGCCATGGAATATGCAAGAACAGCGGTAAATATGGAGCCTGATAATATTGTTTACAGGGACTTTCTTGACAGGTTAAGCTATGGCGGTCAGGTTTACAGGGATAAAAGGACCGAATACGGGGGCACTGTACTGAATACCGACAATCTTTGCGTGAAGCTCTGCTTCTGGAATCTGGTATGTAATCTTTGCTGTGGAGGCGGAGGGATGTGTTATGGCCCAAGATGCTGAAAACAGCGGGACTTTGAATGATCAACGACCCTGTATAAGAATATCTGTCCGAAACCTTGTGGAATTTATATTAAGATCCGGCAGTATCGACAACAGAAAAAAATCATCCTCCGACATTGACCTGATGGTGGAGGGAGCAAGGATACACAGGACAATACAAAGCAAGATGGGGCCTGATTATCATGCAGAGGTTCCTCTTTCAAAGCTTTTTTGCCAGGAGACCTATGACATAATCATTGAGGGCAGGGCAGACGGTATCATTTACAACGATGATATGACGGATGTTACCATTGATGAGATAAAGACAACCTACAGGGATGTTAATAAAATGGAGGCAGCTGAGCCGGTGCATCTTGCCCAGGCAAAATGTTATGCATATATTTTTTCCGATCAGATGGAGCTTAGGGAGATAACGGTTCGAATGACTTATGTAAACCGTGTCGACCAGCAAATCGGATACTTTCACGAAAGATATACCTATAGAGAAATAAGCAGTTGGTTTAAGGGTCTTTTCAATAGCTATAAAAAATGGGCAGACCGGGAATTTGAATGGTCAAAGATCAGGACAGTATCCATAAAGGATCTGAAGTTTCCCTTTGATTACAGAGAGGGGCAAAAGGAGCTGCTTTCTCAGGTATACAGAACCATTTCTCACAGAAAAAAGCTTTTTCTGGAAGCTCCCACAGGAACGGGGAAAACCATATCTACCGTCTTTCCTTCCGTTAAGGCAATAGGTGAGGGTCTCTGTGTAAAGATCTTTTATCTTACCGCAAAGACCATAACAAGAACGGTTGCTCTTAAATGCTTTAATATTCTGAGAGAGGCAGGGCTTAAGTTTAAAACGGTTACAATAACCGCCAAGGAAAAGATATGTCCTCTCAAGGAGCTTGACTGTAACCCTCTCGCCTGCTCCTTTGCGGATGGTCACTTTGACAGGATAAATGAGGCAATATATGACATTCTTATAAATGAAGATGATTTTTCAAAGGACAGGATCTTAGAGTATGCCCTTAAGCACAGGGTCTGTCCCTTTGAGTTATCACTGGATCTTTCCCTCTTTTCAGATGGGATTATCTGTGATTATAACTATGTATTTGATCCCAATGTGTATCTAAGGAGGTTTTTTGGGGACAATCTCAGGGAGGATTATATCTTTCTGGTGGATGAGGCTCATAATCTGGTGGACAGGGGCATGAAAATGTATAGTGCAGAGCTCTATAAGGAAGATCTTATGCACATTAAAAATATAGTGAAGGAAGTTGATAACAGGGCAGGAAGAGCCCTGGATTCCCTTAACAGGAAGATGCTGCTCATAAAAAGAGAAACAGAGGATGTGAGAGTGTATGAAGACATCTCTGATTTTATAAGGATCTTAAACAAGGCTCTTATGAGACTTGATGATATGCTGGAGGAGAGGGAAAGCTTCGAAAAAAGGGATGAGGTTTTAGACTTTTATTTTAAAATAAGGCATTTTGTTAACATGTATGATAATATGGGTGATGACGACTATGTCATATACTCAGAATTATCGGAAGGCTCAAGACTTAAGCTCAAGCTTCTTTGCATCGATCCCTCAAACAGCTTAAATCTAAGGCTTATGAAGGCAAGAAGTACTGTATTCTTCTCCGCAACCCTTCTGCCCCTTCAGTATTACAGGGATATGCTGTCAAGGGATGAGGATGATTATACGGTTTATGCAAGATCGGTATTTGATGAAAGTAAAAGAGGTCTGTTTATTGCTTCGGATGTCAGTTCAAAATACAGCAGAAGAAACGAAGGAGAATATAGAAGAGTAGCCGCTTATATTTCAGATATTACAAGGGTCACGCCGGGGAATTATATGGTCTTTTTCCCCTCCCATGCTTTTTTGACAAAGGTATATGAACAGTATGAGAAATACTATGACTCCGATCTTGTAAAGCTGATAAAACAGGAGAACAATATGACGGAAGAGGAGAGGGAGATCTTTCTTAATAAGTTTTATGTAAACCAAGCTCCCTCAACTCTTATCGGCTTTTGCGTCATGGGTGGCATATTTGCCGAGGGAATAGACCTTAAGAATGATACCCTGATAGGCGCTATCATTGTCGGTACCGGTCTGCCCATGATAAGCAATGAAAGACAGATAATGAAGAAAAGCTA
>JAILBX010000071.1 GCA_024680675.1 Lachnospiraceae bacterium
AAGTGGAGATGCTCGGAGCTGATAAGAAGAACTTGTATTTACTTGACAAGGAAGTTGGAGGTCGTAAGGGCTGAGCTGTGTTTTGGCTTTAGCTTAAAAGGAGTTTTTTATGAGTTTTTTGGTTTTTGTTGATGGCAGTGCAAATCTGACCAGGGAATTAAGAGAGGGAATAGAGGTGCTTCCCTGTGATTACCTTGTAAATGGCAAAGCAATGAATTATGACGGAAATCTTGAGGAATTTGATTCTCATGGATATTACGAGGGCCTTAAGGCGGGAAACAAGGTGGAGACCAGTCTTTTAAATACCCAGCTCTTTCTGGATCATTTTAGCTCCCTTGTGAAGGCCGGCAAGGATATCATTTATGTTGCCATGAGTTCAGGGATAAGCGGAACCTATAATGCTGCTAAACTTGCAGCAGAGGAACTGATGGAAACTATTAAAGGAAGCTTTGTCCATATCGTGGATTCAAAGGGCTGCGGTTTTGGAAGCGGCCTTTTGGCAGTTAAGGCAGCCATGCTCTCTAAAGAAGGGATGGCCTGCAAAGAGGCTGCCAAGGTAGTGGATGACCTTGTTCAAAATGCCTGTCAGTATTTTACTGTAGATGATCTTAATTTTTTAAAGAATACAGGAAGAGTCAGCGGAGCCACTGCTATGATAGGCAGTATACTTAATGTAAAGCCCATTCTTTTCGGAGATAAAACAGGACATATTATTGCCTGTAATAAGGTAAGAGGCCGTAAGAAATCCATATCCGAGCTTTTTGTTAATTATAAAAAGAAAAAAATGGATAGCAAGGATCCCCTGGTCTGCATATCCCATGGGGATTGTATTGAAGATGCAAGGGTATTGGAAAGAATGATAAAGGAAGAAAGCCCTGATGCCAGAGTAGTAGTGGCTTCTCACGAGCCCTTTTCGGGAGCTCATGTAGGGCCGGGTATGCTGGGATTATTCTTCTGGGGAAAAGAAAGGTAAGAAAAAAAGGTAAGAAAAAGGGAGGTGGATCTTTTGAAAAAGAGTAGGGTCAGGAAGGCTGTATTAAAGCTGCTTGCAAGTACTATGACTGTGATAGTAACAGTAAACACAGCTTTTCTTTATAACGCGTCTGCTGCAAAAAGGTCCCCTGTCTCAATTCCGGATAAGGAGGCTGTGGAGGCTGAAGAAGTTCAAGAGATCACATCCTTTGACGGTATAGATAATTCCGGGGAAGAGGGGCTTTTAGAAGAAGAAAAGCAAAAGGATAGTGAAGAGGAGGACTCTGCAGAAGAGCCTAAGCTTTTGTCCCCTGAAAAGCCCTATATGGGTTACAGCTATGAGGAATTACAGGGAGATCATCCCTTTCTTGAAGGTTTTTATGAGTCTGATCTTTTTAGTAATGGCAGACTTTATGCTTCTGTAAATAAGGGTTATGTACCCTCAAGGATACCTGATGGCTATACTCTTAACCTTATACCCATGCAGTCCTTTAATATAAGGTTTCAGTCAAAGTTCAACATGAAGAATGCCCTTTGGAATTCAGACCAGGGTATGACAGCCGTTTATAATTCCAGAGGAAGGATCAGCTATTACCAGGATAAGGTGGTAAGGATAACTCCTGCAGGAAAGCTGACGGCAATAGGACTCGGAAAGACCACTATCGCAGCTGCCTCTGCAGACGGAATGTGGATAAGGGGCTTTACTGTCAATGTGGTTGAATACCCCAAAACCTCCATATATATAAATAAGGGGAAAACAAAACAGCTTTCCTTTTATAAGGCTCCTGCAAATAAGATGATCTATGCCACCAGTAATGCCCTTATCACGGGGCTGGTGAATAAAGGAAAGGTAAGCGGTAATGCAGTAGGCTGTGCCAGCGTTATGGGATATTATGATCCTTATAACACAGGAAAGGGATTTGGATACGGGGTATATGTTTTTGTGGAGGATCCTGTGCTTATGTATACAACAGGCATGGTAGCCCTTGACAAATCTCTTAAAAATGCCGGACTTGTACTTAATACAGGAGCTTCATATCAGATATATCTGGCAAATGTCTATCATCATGGAGTATATAGCAGTTCTAATCCTGCAGTTGCAACTGTAAGTGCATCGGGAATGATAAATGCCCACAGACCCGGGATCACAACTATAAGAGATAAAATAAACGGAAAGACCTTTTCAATAAGGCTTGCTGTAGTAAATGCACAGTAGAGAAATGAGTACTTTCCACTAAAATTATTTTACTCAAACAGGATGGGCCTATGTCAAAAGCGCTAAAGAAAGAGACTATAAAGGATAAAAAATTAAAAGACCATAAGAGAGAAGCAGAGGATGACTTTGACTACAGCTTTGATGAGGAAGAGCTTGAAGATTATAAGGCTGAGCTTTTTGATCCTAAGGACGAGTCAGAGGAATATAAGACAGACAGGGAAAACAAGGACAACTCAAAAGACTGGGATTTAGATGATTATGATAAAGAAGAAGCTGCTTCTGACACTGAAACAAAGGATGAAGAGGAGGAGGAAAAGCGATCCATACTCCCCATAATCCTTTGTGTTTTTATTGCCATCTTTGGCCTTGGCCTTGGAGGCTACAAGATATATTCCATACAGCATGAATATGCGGTTGCCGAAAATGAATACAAGGAGCTTAGTCAGTATACCGAGGAGCTCAAGGAGCCGGAAGCTATGGTGGAAGAGCCGGTAGAGGAAAAGAAAGAGGAAGAGGAAGAGCTTAAGAGGAATTATAACAGGTGGGATTATCCCAGCATGGGGGTGAACTTTGAGGGACTTGCCGAAATCAATCCCCAGATCGTGGCCTGGCTCTATGTTGGAGCAGTAGATATGAGCTATCCTGTTGTTCAGGGAGAGGATAATGAGTATTATCTTAATCATACCTTTGAGGATGTTTTAAACGGTGCAGGCTGTGTTTTTATGGACAGTGAGGTCAATCCTGATCTTAGCTCCTATAATACCTTCTTTTTCGGACATAATATGAAAAACGGAACCATGTTCGGATCTCTAAAAAGATTTCTGAGAGAAGAGGGCTTATATGAAACAGATCCCTATATTTTTGTTTTTAACAGAGATGGAATATACAGATATAAGATATTTTCCATATATCTCGATAAGCCCAATACCCCAATGTACTGGATCTGTAACAGCTTTAAGGAATACAGACAGTATGTTAGAAAGGCAAAGGAAAACTCTGATATAGAGATTAATGTGGAGGCTACGGAAAATAACAATATGATCACTCTGGTCACCTGTTCGGGAACCGGTGCCGGGAAAAAGAGGGAGTTTGTACATGCGACTTTTGTGGACAGGTACCTCTACTTACCTTAATAAAAAGCTAAAACAAAAAGCACCAGGGTGGGAGACCTGATGCTTTTCGTAACTTTGTATTGTTATATAGGATGATTAATGTATTCAAATTCATTTATCTTATGAATTTATTCTAGTATAGAAATGTCATTTTGTCAAAATAAAAATTATAAAAAATCTATAAAATAATCAAAAAGGTAACATTAAGAGGCAAATGTGACAATTTTGCTTATCCTTTTGGGCTTGGGGTGGTAAATATGGATCAATGTGAAGAGTGCAGCTATTTTGTATATGACGAGGAATATGAGGAATATTACTGCGAAGCAGACATGGATGAGGATGACTATGGCAGACTCATAAGTCAGGAGAGAGCCTCCTGCCCCTTCTTCAGGGATGGGGATGAATATAAGGTGGTCAGACATCAGATGTAAAATAAAAGCTTCACAGTGAGGAAAAATATGGGAAAGTTAGGACACACTAAATATTTCTTTTCAATTTTAATTCTTATTTTGCTGAATTTCTTTAGTCCCTTTGTTATAAAGCCAGGTGCAGAAGCTTTAAAAAACGGAGGAGGCTATGCAGCCAGCGGACAGATAAAGGATGTGAGCTTTACCGCAAAGATCTATGATGCCACAAACGGGCTTCCCACCTCGGACGCCAACTGTGTTTTGGGGGCTAAAAACGGTTATATGTGGATCGGGGGTTACGCCGGTAT
>JAILBX010000101.1 GCA_024680675.1 Lachnospiraceae bacterium
AGCCATTCCTTTAGGGCTCTTTATCTCTTATCTTACTCTGCTTTATCAGAAGGTTCTTGGAATGAGGGAATTAATAAGTGTTCAAAGCGTTTTTATCCTGCCCTTTAGTACTATAACGGATATTTCAAGAGGGGTTGACTATATTTTAAATATCCTCTTATTTATTCCCCTTGGTCTTTTGTTACCAATGATCCGGGAAAATATGAAGGAAAAAACGGTTGTCCTGACAGGCTTTGTTTTATCTCTCTTTATAGAAATCAGCCAGTTTATTCTTATGGCAGGCTCTTGTGAGACGGATGATCTCATCACAAACACCCTTGGAACATGGATCGGTTATCTGATCCTTGGCAGGCTAAAAAAACAAGATAAAGAAATCACAGGGAAAAATAATAAGTATGAAGAAAAAAATCCATCAGGAAAATAAACTAATCTGGGCATGTCTTATTGGGGAAAGTCTGGCTTTTATTTTAGCTATTTTCTTCAGGTATTACCTTTTTAATTTTTTATTCAGCAATCCAACCAGAGAAACAGATTTTTATAAGATGTTTTTTATTGTTGTGCTCTTTATGTACAGTGCAGTCTTTATCTTCAGGAGGGGGCGTCGTCCCTATACCTGGGAGACCGGAGGTTTTGGAAGACTTATTGAGGTTATTAAACAACATGTCACGCTTCTTATAATCCTCCTTTTCTTCCTCTACTTTATACATTGGTCAAACCGTGTATCACGTACGGTAATGGCTCTGCTTATAGTATTTGGAATGTTTTTTGATCTTGTGATACGCCAGGTCTACGGAAAAAGGCGGGCAAGACGCTACATCCGAGAGGATAAGCTGGATGCTGTAATGCTGGTATGCCTGCAAGACGAAGGAAAGTACCTTGAGACCTGTATTAACCGCTATGGCTATCAGAATGATGAAAAGGAGCTGTCACTGCACTGCAGGGTTGCAGAGCATTTCTTTTTGGAAGAAGGCAATAATGAAGGAGACAGATTGATAAATAAGCTTGAGGATTTAACCGCTAAAGGTGATACTCAAAATATTGATATGATCTATATATCCTTTAGAGCAGCAAAGCTCTTAGGGCGGGATGTAATGAGAGTGGTAGAGGGTAAGGGAATCCCTGTGTGCAGATCTCTTGAGCTTGATGGCAAGGAGCTTAGTGGATCAGCAGTTTCCAAGATGGGTGGAAGCGCGGCAGTGTATCAGTCACTGATGACACTTAAATGTCCTGTTTTTGGAGTGAATTATACAACTGCCGGCAAGGCAGAGGTTGCGGACTATCTTATCCGCAACAGCAGGGAGCTTTCAGGGCAGTATGTCTGTTTTTCCAATGTACATACCACGGTTATGGCTGCTGATGATGAAGGATACAGAGATGTTCTGAATGCTTCGGCTTTTACTTTTCCGGATGGTACTCCCGTTGCTGATATGATATGGAAACAGGGTTACATAGAAGCTGAAAGAGTTGCAGGGCCCGATCTTATGGCTGAGCTTTTCAGACGCTGTCTTGGCAATCATAAGAAGCATTATTTTTACGGATCCACAGAGGAAACCCTTAGTGCTCTTTCTGATAAGCTAAAGAAAAACTATCCATGGATGGAAATTGCCGGAATGTATTCCCCTCCCTTTCGCCCCCTTACAGAGGAGGAGGATGCAGAGGTTGTGAAGATGATAAATGACAGTGGGGCTGACTTTGTGTGGATAGGTCTTGGCGCACCTAAACAGGAGCTTTGGATGGCTGAACATAAGGGCAGGATCAAAGGACTTATGCTGGGAGTCGGAGCCGGCTTTGATTTTCATGCGGGAAGGGTAAAAAGGGCACCTGTGATAGTCCAGAAGCTTGGGATGGAGTGGTTTTACAGACTTATGCAGGATCCTAAACGTTTACTGAAGAGATATTTTATCACTAATACAAAATTTATCATATATTCTCATATTAAATACCGGGGGAAATAAAGAGAAGGGAAGAAGAGAGAAATAATTTGGAGTAAAATTAAAAATCCGACTAAGGCTTTTATGATCAGCTGTTAAAAGAGCTGTTAATGATCATGAATCCGGTCGGATTTTTAATATTTTGATTTTTAAGAATCTTTTAAGATTGGGCGGAATGCTTACCAAGATAACGCATCTTGTTCTCGTGACGAGGAGCTGACCTTGCAACAACGGCAGCAGCCATTACCTCTTTTTTTACGCTGTGTTTAAGCTTGTTAAAGGTTTCTTCTTTCTGCTTTTGACATTTTTCACAAAGCTCTCCCTTAAGTATAGGCTCATTGCATCTCCTGCAATGAATCTTTATGGCACTTTCTGGAGTAAGTTCAATTCGGCCGTCCCGGATCCATTGAGTTATGGTCTTACGTGTAACATCAAATTTTTCGATCAGCTCCGTATCTTTCGTGCCGGGATTATCATAAAGATAGTCTCTTATTTCTTCAAAAACCGATTCTTCCCTTGATTTACAATTGCTGCACACCACGTCACCGTT
>JAILBX010000186.1 GCA_024680675.1 Lachnospiraceae bacterium
GCTGACGTTTTTGATGCTTTGGTTTCAAAAAGAATATATAAACCTGCCTTTACCTTTGAGAAAGCTATGAGCATAATCAATGAGGATGCAGGCAGCCACTTTGATCCCAAAGTAGCGGAGGTGTTTATTGAGGCTTCAGAAGAAGTGAGAAAAACCCAGGAAAAGTTTGATAAAGAATACGAAGAGATGCAAAAGACGATAAATGCCTGAAAACACCGGCATATCTCTATCTCCTAAAGCATCTCCTTAAACTTACTGCACACAAGCTCATAGGCTTCTATATATCTGTCAAAATTTCTCTTTATATAAGCGATATTCTCGTCAATATCCTCATTTTCAGATCTTTCTCCGGCCAGGTGCTCCATGTCCTTTGACAGGTCCGAGAAATTATTTGCCCCAAGACTCGCTGATGAGGATTTAATAGCATGAGCCAATGTCTGGAAGGTCAACCAGTCTTCAGCAGCCAGACTATCCTTTAATCCCTGAATATTCTCATCTTTTGTTTCAAGATAAACCTCTATTATGCTCTTATATATATCTTCACTCTCGCATATGGAAAGAGCCGCCTCAACATCTATATGATCTATGGCTTTTTCATCACCATTATCAGGAACCGGCAGAGTTTCCTTTTTTCTCCCCACAGACTCCTCTTTTTGCCCCTCATTCAGGTTCTTATTTTGGCTTCCTCTTTCCTCTTCTTCCTCTCCAATCCCGTCTTTAATATATTTCTTTACAACATTTATAAGCTCAGCAAACTTAAAGGGCTTCGCCAGATAATCATCAAATCCGTATTCCTCGATATACTTTTGCTTAAGACCTGCAGTAGCATTAGCTGTCATGGCAACAATGGGAGTATTACTATTTTCACTGTATTGTTTAGGATTTCTCCTTATTTCGCTGACGACCTTGTCTCCGCTCATTCCCGGCATCATATGATCCATGAATATAAGATCATATTTTACATTTTCTATTAAAGGAAGTGCCTCGGCACCTGAACGGGCAGTTCTTATCTCTGCCTCTGTCTGCTGAAGAAAGCTCTTTGCCACAGCAATATTGGTAAGGTTATCGTCCACCACAAGAATACGTCTTCCCTTTATAAGATACTTGATAGTGGTATCCTTCCTGTCACTTTCATCCTTTTTATAATCCGATATCTTCTCATTTGAAACGATCTGTTGCGGAAGATGGACAGTAAACACCGACCCCTTTCCATAGATACTTTCAACACTGATCTCCCCATCCATAAGATCAAGAAGATTCTTAACTATAGACAAGCCCAATCCGGTTCCCTCTATGAAGTGAGTATCCTCATCGTCTACTCTGCCGAAGGTATCAAAAAGATGATCCAGATTTTCCTCTTTAATACCTATGCCCGTATCAGAAACTGCTATGCTGTATATTACCTTATCTCCCAGCAATTTTCCTGAGACATCAAGGGATACGCTTCCCTCTTTTGTATATTTAAGACCGTTATTAACTATATTTGTTATTATCTGCCTGACCCTCAGCTTATCACCGCTTACATAGCCCGGAAGATCCCCATCGATATGATTTAAAAACAACAAACCCTTGTTGGCCGCCTGATAGGAAAAGGACTCGCATATATCATCCAGCAAAAGCTTCATATGATATGGTGCCGGTACAATATCCATCTTGCCTGATTCTATCTTTGTAACATCCAGAATATCGTTTATTACATAAAGGAGTGATTCCCCTGCATTTTTTATACTTTCTGCGTAGCCCAAAGCCTTTTCTATCTTTACGTCGGCTTTTATCTTCTCATCCGTTAAAACCATCCTTGTAAGCTCATTCATTCCTATTACTGCATTCATAGGAGTCCTTATTTCATGAGACATGGAGGAAAGGAAGTTGGATTTCGCCCTGTTTGCTTCATTTGCACGTTTTTCAGCATCCATAAGCTTCTTATTTGTCTCAAGAAGTCTTTGATAATCAGGAGCTTCAAGAAATGAATATATGATATATAATCCTATAGTTATAAAAAATGAAACCAGAAGGATCCTGTCCTCTAAGATTCCCTGCAGAACAGCACCTGTGATAACGCAGATATGAGTAGCTATAAGCGCAACAAACTCACGCCTTGTAAGATTTGACTTTTTCCAAAAAATAGCCACCAGATCGGCTAAAAGATAAAATAAAGGTGCAAGATATCCCAGCACTATAGTCATAGGGCCGTACAAAAGCCCTTCATCTGTATATACGAAGGCATAGTTGAAAAAGAGATTTCCAAATAAAAGCACATAAAAGAGCGAGATAAGCGCGCTGTTTATTTCCCGGAACTTAATATTATGCTTTCCCTCCCCGTTTCCGATGTAGGCATAAGTATATTTATTAAACCATATTGCGCTCAAAAACATGGTAGCCATGTTAAGTGTATATAGCAGAGTCTTTAAAAGATTTGAAACTCCGTTAACCTTTCCGGCAACAGTAGCCATAAGCTCCGCAAGGCAGCCAATAAGAGCCATAATGGCAGTCTTTACCATCAGAGTACGCGTATTGGAATTACTTGTATTGTTAAAAAATGCAAGCATAAGAAATAGCAGCATAAATACAACTGCTGCCATTGAAAAGTATACACTTCCGGATGGTAGAGTCTCCGACAAACTCATAATCGCTACCTCATTAATCAACCTCGCAAATTTCTTCGCAATTTGCTCGTTATAAATCAGATTGCTTCGCAATCCCGCAGGTACCGGGCTTGAACCCGGCACCTGCGAAAAGCTTCTCCCACCACCTGAAGGTGGT
>JAILBX010000184.1 GCA_024680675.1 Lachnospiraceae bacterium
CCTTCTATACCTTTTTATCACATCTCTATAAGCTTTACTGATAAAATATTTTGTGTCCCTTTTATTAATGATATTATTGTACAGTCTCAGTATTGTTTTAGCAAGAAAGGCTCCTGCATAACTCACTAACCTTTGACCGCCTGACCACCGGCGAGCCGGTGAAAAGACAAAAAAACGGATTGACTCACTATCCAGAGATCAAATCTCATCTGTAAGTCAATCCGGCTCTTCTGCTCTGCGCTATGGATCACATCCCCCGGCAGACTTTTCCCTATCAGGAAAGGTGTTAGGGGATCAGGTTTTTTCAAGTTCTTTTTCATGACCCTTTGTCAGCTTTCCATTAACTATCGGACCAACGACATGTATAACCTTCTTTGCCGGAAGATTGTATGCATACGTCAGCATGGGAACCGCTGTTGGCTGTTCATAAGCTTTGCCGTATTTTATCCTTAGGCCTTCCATCTGCCGCTTGCATTCTGCCTCAACTGGATGCCTGCATAGGTATGGATACAGTTATCGATACAGGTATTCATTGGGACAAAACATCCTAACATCCGGGAATTACCGCCAGATCATTTCAATTCCCCCTTATCTTCTCGGGAACTTCTTTTCACGAGGGCGTCACATTGTTCCGGTAAATGATGATATGGATAATGCCATTTGTTCAAATGCCAATGAAGCCTACGGCCTTCTCCTTGCCGGATTCGGTTATGCCTATCTTCCGGAGCATCAGATCATGAAGCATCCTGACATAGTCACCTTCAAGTGGGCTCAGTCTCCACATGCACCATTTGGTATCTACAGTAAAACCACTGCCCTGAAAGATAAGTCATCTTCTGAATATTCTTTTATTCAAAACGCAAAAGAGATATACCCGGTGTAATAAACACTTCGTATATCTCTGATATGAACTCTTCTTTGAAGTCACTTTTATTTAATTTCGTCTGTATCATTCTCCATGTAGTGATCAGCATCGTCCGCTATTTTTACCGGCTTTGTTATTTCCCACATTATTTTTACAATTATACATGTTAGAAATGAATCAACCATAAAAGAAGATATCTTTTCCTTCAGACTAACAAGCTCAAAATCGCAATTTCTGTTTTTCTTTTCTTCTAAATCGTTACCATCTTTTCTATCAAATAAAAAAAAGGACTCCATTTCCTCCGCTGCTGTCTCATATCCGCAATATTCACATTTAAGCTTACCCCTTGATGCATCAAAGCTAAAGCTTGAGCCACAGTTAGGACAACTAATATTAAGGGTTTCTTTTTTCATTTATATTTATTATCCTCCTGTTGAAGCATAAGATCAGTTTTCTTTTATCAAAGCAGGCATTCCTGTCAGACAAGTCATTAAGATCTATGAAAGCCTTGTCTGTTTATTTTTGCCATGGAAGCTAATGTGGGAATATGCATAGGGCAGACTTCCATACATGAAAAAGCTTTGGAACAGGTCTTTCCAAAATGTTCTTCATAGCTTTGAATGATCTCATTTGACCTGGTCTGATTTCTGGAAGAAACCAAGTAGCAGTCATTAGCAAAAAGGGCTCCAAAAAAACTCTTTCCATCCACATAATTTGGACATACCTCAAGGCAGAGCCCGCACTTTAAGCACTTTGCAGCTTCGTATTGATGTTCATGTTCTTTTTCCTGCTTTTTAAGCTTTTTATCCTGAACAGATTTATATTCCCCAATATACATGTTCATCTTTTTCAAATTTTCATGAATGATCGTTCTATCAACGATCAGATCATGGATCACGGGAAATTTCTGCAAAGGACGAATAGTTATTTCTTTTCCCTTTAAGTCTCTGACCATTGTCTCACAGGCAAGAGCCGGTACTCCATTGATCACCATTGCGCATGCTCCGCACATACCCTGCAGACAAGAGCACTCCCATCCTATTCGGCTTGTCTTATTACCCTTATCATCAATCACATCATCATTATAATTGATATTATCCAAAACTCCTGCAATTGTCATATCCTTAGCAAGATCAACATCAAAGCTCTCCCAGTAAGGAGCTGTATTTTGATTATCCTGACGCAATATCTTAACTTTCATAAATGTGCTCCTTATCCATACCTATGTTAAACTGTCCTTCATCATTTGCAATTATAGTTGCATATGCAAAAGCCTCATTGCTATCAGGATAGTCACTTCGAAAATGCGCGCCCCTGCTCTCATTTCTGTGCAATGCGCAAAGAAGCGTTGCCTTTGCCAGTGTTAATATCGCCTTCAGTGAATAATTAGTATACATGGAAACACTGCTGTCAAAGGATAAGCGGTCACATATCGACAGATAATAATCCAGATCTGTTAAGCCTTTTTTTAAAGACTCTTCATTTCTTACGATCCCCAGATTCTGACTCATGGTGTCAGCGAGCATATCACGAATATACATGACCGGAAACTGACTTTTCGTATCCCTCATCCTTTGAAGAACCATATTCTCTTTAGCTTCCTCAGAGGAAAAATCCACTTTTTTCTCATCAAAATCTCTTGATATGATTTCTTTTGCTGCCACCATTCCACTATACATGGCAGCCAGAAGAGAGTTTCCTCCCAAGCGGTTAGCGCCATGATAAATGGAGGCACATTCCCCAACTGCAAAGAGATTTCTTATATTAGTCTCATGGTTTAGATGTACAGCCAGACCACCCATAAAAAAATGAACTGAAGGCGCCACGGGAATCGGCTCTTTGCTGATATCTATGCCCCGGTATTTCATACACAGATCACTCACCTCAAAAATTCGGCGCCTGATCTCCTTTTCTCCAAGAAAGCTTATGTCAAGGAATACTTCTTTCCCTGCTCTGGAAACCTTATCTATTTCACGGCTTACAAGATCACGTGTCATCAGGTTGCCCTTTGGTCCATATTTTTCTTCCATAAAGTAGATTCGTTTACTGTTTTCAATATAAAAAAGTCTTCCTCCCTCTCCACGCACGGCTTCTGAAATAAGCATTCGTTTTTGACCTGTCTCCAGCGTTGTGGGATGATACTGTATAAATTCAAGGTTTTTTAACTTTACTCCCTGTAAGAAGAGCTGTCCTGCTGCGTAACCATCACACTGGGTTGATCCTGTGGTCTTTCCGAACAAAGCATTCTGTCCTCCTGTTGCCATCACCACAGCATCCGCATACTTTGCTTCAATTTTTCCAACCTTCTCATTGTAAATCAGGGCACCATAACATTTTCCATCCCTTATCAAAGCGGAATGGAAAAAAGTCCATAACTGCCTTTCAATCAGTCCAAGGACTTCAAATCTGCGTACTTCCATCACAAGGGCTGAAACGATCTGCTTGCCACTTGATGCTCCGCAAAAGCAGGTCCTCTTATAGGACTGCCCTCCAAAAGCTCTTTTTAGCGGCGCTCCTTCACTGTCAACAGTAAAAACAGTCCCAATCTTCTTTAAATACTCTATGATTTCCTCGGCATGCCTGCATAGGCCGCTGACAGCCTCCCTGCCGGCAATATAACTGCCGCCCTTTATTGTATCCTCAATATGACAATCTACTGAGTCACCCTGATCGTGCCTGCAAAGAACACCGTTGATCCCGCCTGCTGCCATTACAGACTGGGAGCGCTCTGAAGGATAGGGTGCAATTATCTTCACCCTCACTCCTGCTTCGGCAAGCTTTACCGCACAACACAGTCCTGAAATTCCTCCACCTATAACTAAAGCTTCTTTCATATTCTCACCATATCAGTTTAAAAACATAGCAATCTGTGTCTTCAAGACAGAACAGACAGCAACAATATAGATTATCCCACAGACAATATATATGATCCGATCCAGTTTTTTCTGTGTTTCCACGGAGGTAAGTATTCCCAAAGTTACAAGACCTTTGGTCAGGGAAATTGATACATGTGTCAGCACAGTGGCAAAGAAAAGCATTTCAGAGATAAAGAGGAGAATGATCAAAAAGGTCAGTTTTCTCTCAGCAGCGGCCTTCAAAAGTGAAAATGTATTGATATGTAAAATAAGCAGGGGAAAGATCAAAGCAGCTGACACCCTTTGCAAAATAGTTTTCATATTAAGCTTTGGATACAGATCCATCCTTGTGCCATCTGACTGGGTAAATACAGTGAGCATGCCACATATCGCATGCAAACAAACAAGTACCATAAAAGGGACAGCAAATATCATTTTAAGCAGGGGGTTATAGTAAAAGGTCAAATAAGAAAAGACCGTGTAAGCGATATGCAAAAGCATAAATACAATAGAAAGCAGTCCCAGTGCTGCATTAATTTTTTTTAATCTCAATATCTTCCCTCCACATCCCTACCAGTGATAACCATTAAAAGCTTTCCTTAAGTCAAAAGAGACCTTTCTTCCTGACTTAGCTGACTTCAGCTTTCAAAAAAAGTCAAGGAGAAGCATCCCCCTGAC
This sequence comes from Lachnospiraceae bacterium, assembly GCA_024680675.1. Lineage (GTDB taxonomy): Bacteria > Bacillota > Clostridia > Lachnospirales > Lachnospiraceae > UBA2868. The sequence goes on from JAILBX010000184.1 coordinate 4,399, forward strand.
CTCTGAATGTAAAGCCCTACAGGCCCAGGCTCTCCTGTCATAAATCCTTTTCCTGCTTAACAAAACAATTACATTGATGCTGCATATAAGCAGTTATTCATCAGACCCTGAAGTCCGAAAATAAGGTTTTATAATTATAACATATATTTCCAAATATTTTCCCTCATTTTATTCTTTATTTTTTCCCCTCAGCAGGCATACAAACAAAGCGCTACTGCCCGGATTTTTCTGTCATCAGTATCCAGCTGCACACATTTCTCTTTTTGCCCTGAAGACAGATGCAGTGAATATTGACAAAGGCAGCTAATAACGTGATAATTCAAAAAGGATATTCAACCGGACATTTTTTATTTAGTAGAAAATTACCATATTTTTCAGGGTAAAATTATATATGAAAAAAATTTCTTTTATATGCTGTTACACAAAAGAAAATTTGCTTTATGAGCTGAAAAAAAGTACTGCATGCTTGTCAGATTATGAAATTGAATGGATTGCCATTGATAACAGGAACGATCGATTTACTTCAGCTGCTTCTGCTTTAAATTACGGATTCAGGGAAAGTTCTTTTAATATAGTGGTATTCCTGCATCAGGACATTGTTTTATATGATCAGTTAACAATTGACAGAGTTGTCGATGCTGCTGAACAGGGAAATATTGTCGGATTTGCCGGAAGACGGGCTAACGGTGGGGAAATGGTCTCAACACTGATTACCGGAGAGGATGAAAAATTCACCTATGCTTTTGACTTTGGTGACAGTGACCGGATCAAAGTATCGACCTGTGATGAGTGTTTCATGGCAATGAGCAGAGAGACTTTCGAACTGCTTGGAGCTTTTGATGAGAAGAATTTTGATGGATGGCATTTTTATGGCGTGGATTTTTCATTAAGAGCTGCAAAAAAGCATATACCGGTTCTTGTTGTACGGGCAAATGCATGGCACAGATCCCGGGGAAACTGGGATAAAAACTTCAATAAATATAAAAATATACTTAGAAAGAAATATAAGAAAGAGTATAAGATAATACATTATCCCTGTGGGTGGACATATACAAGTACAATTAAATACTATGGAAATCAACTTCTGAGAAGTATTATAGGATACCCTTCCTCCGGAAAAAAGAACAGGCTTTATCACAGGCTTTAATTGCATCGATCTTCTTTCTGCATAGGCTCCTTTATAGTTCTGCCACATCCTTTACTCTTTAACAGCAAGGCAAAGCTCTCAGCAGGTGATCATGAGGTGTCCATTTGCAATGTCGTTATATACCCTGCTTTTTGCAGAGGAAACATCATAAATATGAACTATATCCTTAAGAGCTTTTGCTTCTTCAAAGGAATTGATAAGATCAGGACATCTCTTAAGGATATCGGGATCAAAACGTATAGTATGGGGATTTTTGAAAACTGCAGTGTATAAGATCTGGGCCTCAACCAGATCCTGGAAAAAGTGACTTCCGTAAGAAAGCTCAGGATTGTAGCCTGCCTCGGATTCCTCTGTTTCACAGAGTATCTCAAATGCGCTTATATCGGCAAATGAAGTCGGAACTCCAAGCTCAGGTGATGTGGTTCCTATGCGCCCCGGAGCAATAAGCATCATATGTTTATCAAGCTCCCTGAAGTGCCAGTTGATCCTGCCGATGAGCCTTGCAAGGGCTGGCTTGTCTCTGTAGGCAAGATTGTAATATTTAACAGGATCCACATACACGATAATATCCAGTTCGTTTGTCTTGGATATGCCCATGGAAGCACCCTTGCTTTCAAGAAGGATGTGTTCCTCTAAAATATTATCCGGAATTACCGTACCGGAAGATGTCTTTTGCAGCTGAAGTGGACGACACTGAAGAAGATTAACTGAATATTCTCCGTTATCGGAAATATTTATCGTAAATTCAGTGTCAACCGGATACTTATATTCCTCCTGGATACGTCTAAGCATCCTCTTCATCTGGTCCATGAGTTTACTGTTTGAAGTAAGTCCTTTACAGGAAATGAATTTTACAGACCTGGGTCTTCCCATCTCACTCAGTCTTGATTCCGCTTCATGATCATGCTCCAAAAGGATTTTTTCAAGATATGCCGGAATAGATGCTTCAAGCTTATCATAAGGGAGCTTTTCCAGAAGATGGGAATTAATATTTATAACCTCTGCCTTTCCCTGGGAGAAGCGGTGTTTATCTGCGGAAGATGAATAAATAGACCTCTCCGGAATATCCAGATTTACAATACGGGGATAGGATCCCTCCGTCCTGTCAACAGCCGAAGTTCCAAGCCCCATAACAAGCCTTAACATTCCTGCTGTCGGATCCGAATCCTTCATGATCCTGTAAGGGCTGTAGGAATAACCGACACCTGCAGCACAGGGCATATAATACGATCCGTAATAAGAACCCGAAACACGCTGAATAAGAAGGGCCATCTGCTCATCTCTTTTGTCAAGTCCTCGTCTCTTCCTGTAATCCAATGCAGAAAGACTCATTGAGCTTGCATATACGGTCTTGATCGCTTTTTCAAATTCACTAAGGCGTTCCTCTAAAGTTCCTCTGTTAACACAGAAGACTGATTCATATTTTCCGGCAAAGGCATTACCAAAGCCGTCTTCTAAAATACTGCTGGATCTTACGATATAAGGATCCTGACCGTAGTATTCGATTATATTAAGGAACTGTTCACGCATCTGGGAAGAAAACACACCCTCCATCAGTTTAGCTGCAAATTTATCTGCAAGAGTAAAGTACTCTTCATCTGTTCTCTGTCTGATACGAAGATCCCACAGCCCGTTATCCACTATGTAGGTATAATAGAGATCCGATCCTGCATAGAAGGAATCGTGAGGTTCCAGACATTCTGATATGTCCGCTTCATTCTTCCTTATGATAGCTCTTGCCAGCAGCATACCGCAGGCCTTTCCTCCGATAAGACCGGTTCCGATCATATGATCTCTTACTGCAAAGTAATCCTCAGGGGTAAAGTTACTCTTTACCATTTCTCTCATTTTCTCATCACGGGTCATCATGATATTACACATGCGCGAGCATTCTTCGCTGATATCGGCTCCATTTTTATACAATGCCTTTGTATTGTTGAAAAAGAGATCCCATGAGTCGGAGAACTGCTCTTGTGAAGAGCGCTGGGCAAGTCCCAGAGCCTGGTAGAACCTGCTTGACTTAACACCGTCAAGAACAGGTTTAAACTCACCTGTCCCCGGTTCATATGTGTGAGGCAGGTACATGGTTGCCGAATATCTGTTCCACACCTTCTGAGGACGCACATAAATATTTTTGTCATCCGAATAAACATCAAGAAAAAGCTGGGTTGTATCAAGGATCTTGTTAATGGAATATACAGAATGCTTGCCTCTGATCACGGGAAAGAATGCTACGGTATCCAGTATAAAGAGAAAGGGACAGGTGACCTTAAAAAAATTTCCCATCATAAGGTCTGTGGCCCAGGCAGCCTGAAGCTCGGAAAGACAGTCAAATACATAGAAGGCGTCCGGGCCTTCCTGCTCTATAAGGTTATGGATATCAACCGTAAAGGTCTCGAATCTGTGAGACAGGGGTATATTTACAGTCTTAACCTCAGGGTGATTCTCTATAAGCGGCTCATGGCTTGCAAACCTTAGGTATATAATATTTCTCTTATCCATGATCGCCTGCTCAACATATGGCTCCATAAAAAGCTTAAACTGTTTAAGATCCGACACTCGCCAGACAACGTTATCCCCAAGACGTATGTTATCAAGCGCCTCATCCATTGCAGGAATTCCTGATTTAATTCTGTCAAATGCAGCCATGATCCTTCACTCCCTTCTGATCTTATTCATAAATCCGGGGGACACCTATCGGGACTTTACTCACAAAAAAAGGACGCCCCTTTTAGGAACGCCCTTGCTCTTAATATCAATTTAATTCTATCAAAGCCCAAAATACCTGTCAAGATTATTATTGAAACTACTAGCTTAAACCTGCTGCCGGTTTGAACCCTTCTTTACTTCTATCATATTAAATGCCATACCAACACACCTGACTTCTTAAAGCCAAAGATCTGCTTTGCCTCATCCATTGATATCTGTTTATAAGTCATCTTATCCTCACTCCATTCTCTGCATAGAACACCCAAGCTCAATATGCCTGTTTTTCCTTTTGCAATTTTTACCTGCTCATTTATTAAATCCTTTACGCTCCTTGGCTTTCTCAATGAGCTCAGAAGCTTCATTTAACGCATCTTCAAGGTAATCAGCTTCCCACTCCCTGCCTATCTTCTCTTTCTTCTTTATCGCAGCCCAGGCTCCGTGCCTTTCTTCTTCGGAGGCATAATTCACACCTGCAAAAACATGTGGATGTCTCCTGACCATCTTATCCGAAACAGTTTTTGCAACATCTTCAAAAGTAAACAGTCCCTCTTCTTCTGCGATCACGGAGTGAAACATGACCTGTAAAAGCAAATCCCCAAGTTCTTCCCTCAGGTTTACTGCATCCCCGGTCTTTTCCAAAATATTGATACCTCCAACTACTTCAGCCGCTTCCTCTATACAAGCCCCTTTCAAGCTGGAATGTGTTTGTGCCTTATCCCAGGCACAGCCCTTATCACTCCGAAGTGCCTCTACAATACTTTTCAATCTGCTTATCTCTGTCATATACAATTAAACCCTCATTAAAACATGGCAGCCTGTCTAGTATAACGATCGCAAAATAACTGGACTAATGCGAAGTATGCTTGCCCGAGAGTGCGTATCTGAAAACGCAGGCGTAGCGGGCTACGCTGAGGATTTCAGATGCGTGCTATCGGGATAAGCAGGCAAGCATTTGGTCCA
>JAILBX010000192.1 GCA_024680675.1 Lachnospiraceae bacterium
CTTTGCATTTCTGTAACCTGCAGCAGCCTTGGCACCAAAGATAAATGTTCTTGGATAAAAGTCCATATCGGGATGCTCTTTAAGGTTGTTGTAGAGATACATTATATGCAGGATATTAAGAAGCTGTCTCTTATACTCATGAAGTCTCTTAACCTGTACATCAAAGATAGAGCGGGGATCAACATCGATTCCGTTATTATCAAGTATATACTTTGCAAGGCGAACCTTGTTCTGATATTTGATGTTCATAAACTCCTGCTGTGCCTTCTCATCATCAGCATAGATCTTAAGCTTATTGATCATAGGAAGGTTTGTGATCCAGTCGCTTCCTACATGATCTGTTACCCACTCAGCTAAAAGAGGATTACCATGTAAGAGGAATCTTCTCTGGGTTATACCATTAGTCTTGTTATTGAACTTTTCAGGCATCATCTCATAGAAGTCCTTAAGCTCCTGATTCTTAAGTATCTCGGTATGAAGTCTTGCAACGCCGTTTACTGAGAAACCTGCACAGATAGCAAGATGAGCCATCTTAACCTGTCCATCATAGATTATAGCCATCTTTCTTACCTTATCCTCGTTTCCGGGATACTGGCTTCTGATCTGATCGATAAACCTTCTGTTTATTTCCTCTATTATCTGATATATTCTAGGAAGAAGTCTTGAGAAGAGCTCAATAGGCCATTTCTCCAGAGCTTCTGACATTATTGTATGGTTAGTGTATGCGCAGGCCTTGGTTGTTATAGCCCATGCCTCATTCCAGCCAAGGAAGTAGTCATCCATAAGTATTCTCATAAGCTCTGCTATGGTAACTGTGGGATGAGTATCATTTAACTGGAATACAACCTTCTCATGAAGCTTATGAATATCTTCATGGCTTCTCATATACTTTTCAACAGCTTCCTGGATACTTGCCGATATAAAGAAATACTGTTGCTTTAATCTAAGCTCCTTACCTGCATAGTGGTTATCGTTGGGATAAAGTACCTCACAGATATTTCTTGCAAGGTTATCCTGCTCAACAGCCTTTCTGTAGTCACCCTTATCAAAGGAGTCAAGAGAGAAGCACTCAACAGGCTGGGCATCCCAGATTCTTAAGGTGTTAACTACTCCATTTCCATAACCTACTATAGGAAGGTCATAGGGAATAGCCTGAACTGACTGATAGTTTTCCTGTACAAAATGGCTCTGTCCGTTTTCATCAACGTCAACTCTTACGTTTCCGCCGAATTTTACTATCTTTGTATACTCAGATCTTCTAAGCTCGAAGGGATATCCGTCCTTTAACCAGTTATCGGGAACCTCGATCTGGTAACCGTCTCTTATTTCCTGCTTGAACATACCGTATCTGTAACGGATACCGCATCCATATGCACTGTAGCCAAGAGTAGCCAATGAATCAAGGAAACAAGCAGCAAGTCTTCCAAGACCACCGTTTCCAAGTGCAGGATCTCTTTCCTGATCTTCAATGGTATTAAGATTTATACCAAGTTCATCAAGAGCTTCTGCAACGTCCTTATACTCTCTTAAGTTTATAAGGCTGTTTCCCAAAGCTCTACCCATCAAAAATTCCATTGAAAGATAGTAAACCGTCTTTGGATCCTGTTCCTCAGTAGCCTTCTGTGTCTCCATCCAGTCTTCGATTATGGTATCTTTTATAGCATAACTTACCGCCTGGAATATTTGTTGGCTTGTGGCATCCTCAAGGTTTTTCCTGTAAAGGGTTTTCAGATTGTTGGTAACCTCTTTCTTAAACGCCACCTTGTCAAACTTGTTTAGCTGCTTCATTAACTTCTCTCCTCCTTATACTTTTAGTTCTTCTTAACACCTAGAACAACTTTTTCTTCGTTGATATTCCACTCCTTCTCATAGCCTTCCACGGTTCCCGTAACGATCTCCGTAGCCAGCACGTCCTTTGAAATGGAATCCTTGCATTTTTTCAGGATAGCTTCTATCTTTTCATTTCCTTTTTCATAGACAGTGATCTTATCCATTACCTCAAAACCTGCTTCCTTACGCATGGTCTGTATCTTAGATATGATCTCTCTTACAAAGCCTTCTTCAATGAGCTCCTCTGTCAGGTTGGTATCAAGTACCACTGTTATCTGATTGTCATTTTCAGATACATAACCCTCCTTCTGAACCATCTCAATAAGAAGATCCTCTTCTGAAAGAACAACCTCCTCTGAGGAAATTTCAAATTTCAGATTACCCTCTGCCTTAAGCTGATCCATAGCCTTGTTTCCGTCTATCACATCTAACTCCTTACGGATGGCTCCAACCAGCTTTCCATACTTAGGACCTACTGTCTTAAGCTGGGGTTTGAAATTATATGATGTAAATTCACGTACGTCATCGGTATATTCCACTGACTTCACGTTCAGTTCATCCTCTATTATCTCTGTGTAGAATTCAGACAGCTTCTTTTCCGATTTTACAAACATTCTTGCTATAGGCTGTCTGTTCTTTATATTTGCAGCATTTCTGCAGGCTCTTCCCATTACAACGATCTTTAAAACACTGTCCATGTTTTCTTCAAGATCCTTATCTATATGATCCTCATTCACCTTAGGGAAGTCACATAAATGAATACTCTCCAAAGCATCCTTATCCACGCTTCTTACAAGGTTCTGATATATTTCTTCGGTAATAAAGGGAACCATAGGCGCTGCAGCCTTACATATCTCTACCAGACAGGTATACAAAGTCATATAAGCGCTTATCTTATCCTGCTCCATTCCCTTGGCCCAGAAACGTTCTCTGCTCCTTCTTACATACCAGTTTGAAAGATCATCCACAAAATCCTGTAAAGCTCTTGCGGCTTCAGGGATCCTGTAAGCAAAGAGATCCTCATCCACCTCTTTTATGACTGAATTAAGCTTTGACAATATCCACTTGTCCATTACAGTCAGCTTATCATATTCAAGCTCATATTTTGAAGCATCAAAGCCATCAATATTTGCATAGAGCACAAAGAATGCGTAGGTATTCCACAGAGTACCCATGAATTTACGCTGTCCTTCCTGAACAGCCTTTCCATGGAACCTGTTTGGAAGCCAGGGAGCAGAATTAATATAGAAGTACCAGCGAATGGCATCAGCTCCGTATTCCTTAAGTGCATCGAAGGGATCAACTGCATTTCCCTTTGATTTACTCATTTTCTGTCCGTTTTCATCCTGAACATGTCCGAGTACTATTACATTCTCATAGGGAGCCTTGTTAAAGAGAAGAGTTGACTCCGCAAGCAGGGAGTAAAACCAGCCTCTTGTCTGATCCACAGCCTCTGAAATAAACTTGGCAGGGAACTGCTCCTTAAAGAGCTCTTCATTTTCGAAGGGGTAATGATGCTGGGCAAAGGGCATTGCTCCTGAATCAAACCAGCAGTCAATAACCTCAGGCACCCTTCTCATTGTTTTTTTACATTTAGGACAGCATCCGCTTATCTCATCGATATAGGGTCTGTGCAATTCTACTGTCTTTGCCTTTTCATTTCCGGAAAGCTTATAAAGATCCTCTCTCGATCCTACTGCCTCCTGATGGCCGCATTCCTCACATTCCCATATATTTAAAGGAGTTCCCCAGTATCTGTTTCTTGATATGCCCCAATCCTGTATATTTTCAAGCCAGTCTCCGAATCTTCCCTTTCCTATGGATTCGGGGATCCAGTTTATTGTATTGTTATTCCTTATAAGATCGTCCTTTACTGCCGTCATCTTGATAAACCAGGACTCTCTTGCATAGTAAAGAAGGGGTGTGTCACATCTCCAGCAATGAGGATAATCATGCTCAAACTTTGGAGCGGCAAACAATATCCCTCTCTTATCCAGATCCTTTAAAACCTCGGGATCACAGCTTATTGCTCCGGCCTTGATCTCATCCTGGGTAGGCTTACATCTCTGACCCGCAAAAGGAGTTTCCTCCCTCATTACACCATGCTCATCAACCATCTGGACAAAGGGAGCGTCATATTTTCTTCCTACCCTTGCATCATCTTCACCGAATGCAGGAGCAATATGAACTATTCCTGTACCGTCTGTCATGGTTACATAGCTGTCAACATATATAAAGAAGGCCTTCTTATTCTGCTTATCGGCACTGTCCTTTGCACACTGGTACAAGGGCTCATATTCCTTATATTCAAGCTCTGTTCCCTTATAGGTCTCAAGGACCTCGTAGGCGGGTGTACCCTCTTCTCTTTCTATCTGTCCTAAAACATTGTCAAGAAGGGCACTTGCCATATAATAGGTATAGCCGTCAGCAGCCTTTACCTTTGAATACTCATCATCAGGGTTTACGCAGAGAGCGATATTTGAGGGCAGAGTCCAGGGTGTTGTGGTCCATGCCAGAAAATATGCATCCTCATCCTTAACCTTAAACCTGACAATGGCAGATCTTTCCTTAACGGTCTTATAGCCCTGTGCAACCTCATGTGATGACAGGGGAGTTCCGCATCTTGGACAGTAGGGAACTATCTTAAAGCCCTTATATAAAAGTCCCTTGTCCCATATATTCTTAAGTGCCCACCACTCTGACTCAATAAAATCGTCATGATAGGTTACATAGGGATCATCCATGTCAGCCCAGAAACCTACAGTGGCGGAGAAGTCCTCCCACATGCCCTTATATTTCCAGACAGACTCCTTACAATGCTCTATAAAGGGCTCCAGTCCGTATTCTTCGATCTGTTCCTTACCGTCAAGACCTAACATTTTCTCAACTTCCAGCTCGACAGGCAGTCCATGGGTATCCCATCCTGCCTTTCTTGGAACCATATATCCCTTCATTGTCCTGTATCTTGGTATCATGTCCTTAATAACACGGGTAAGAACGTGACCAATATGAGGCTTTCCGTTGGCTGTCGGAGGTCCGTCGTAAAAGGTATAGGTTTCCCCCTCCTTACGATTTTCCATGCTCTTTCTGAAAATATCATTATCAGCCCAGAATTTTTCCACCTCTTTTTCTCTGTCTACAAATCCAAGATCTGTGGATACCTTCTTATACATAACTGTTATTCCCTTTCTGTCTTCCTCTATTTATTATCCGAAAAATATACAACCAAAATCCCTTTATAAGGCTTAAAGCTCAGCCACACTCAAAGTTGCCGACTGATCCGTCGGCAAAGGGACTTCCTATGTCACATCTTCCGTGATGATGAACCTCTTTAACAAAGTCCTCCCTTTCGGTTTCCACTCTGTGGATCCCGATCCGGCTGACTCCTTCCATTGTTTTTGAATCAAGCATTTTTATAACTTCTTCTATCTCTTTATCTGTCGGCATTTCTACACCTCTTTTTAAAGCCATCTCTCTTAATCGTACTTAACTACAGTTTCAAGATCATAATCCTTCAGTAATTCTCTTCCTCCTAAGGAAGTCAGCTCGATAACACAGACTATCTTCACAACCTCTCCCCCCAGCTCTTCCATAAGATCCACTGCAGCCTTCATAGTACCTCCGGTCGCAATAAGGTCATCTGCTATCACTACCTTCGTTCCGGGCTTTATGGCATCCTTATGGATTTCAATAGTAGCCTGACCGTATTCAAGATCATAGCTCTTCGAAACAGTTTCTCTGGGAAGCTTTCCCTTTTTTCTTATAGGTATGAAGGGCTTATTAAGATTATATGCTATAGGCATACCAAATATAAAACCTCTTGATTCCGCCCCTGCTATAACATCAAAATCCGTATCCTTCAAAATATCGTCCATTTTGTCTATAGTCATTCTAAGACCCTCAGGATCCTTTAAAAGGGAGGTAATATCTCTGAATACAACACCCTCCTTGGGGAAATTTTCTATATCTAATATGTAATCCTTTACGTCTTTCATATTTACCTTCTTTATGAATTTATATACAAAAACTTATATGATTTTTAAACAGCAAAAACTTCTCTTTAACTTACATCTAAAGAGAACATACCATATAACATTATATTTTGTGAAAGCAATAATTACAAGCAAAATATTACTGCATATTCTTTAAAGATTCAAAAAGTTCAAGGTCAGAGGCACTTATCTTAACATTGGTGTCAATTACTCTTCCATCCGGATCAGTTATGGAAACAGCGATAATGCTTCCCTCCTTTATACCAACATTCCTGACTGCCTGTAAAAAAGCGGGAAATTTAGGATGATTTTGGGTAAAAGTAGTCCAGGCAGCGGACATTTTCATTACATCTTGAATATTCATAATTACTTCCTTTCTTCTATATTAAAACAAAAAAAGAAGAAGCGACCACTCCTTCCCTTATATTAAAAGAGGCGACTGCCGGATTTGAACCGGCGATCAGGGTGTTGCAGACCCACGCCTTACCGCTTGGCTAAGTCGCCATATTATATTTAATTTCATAAACAGTAAACAAAATAAAAAATGACTCCGACGGGAATTGAACCCGTGTTACCGCCGTGAAAGGGCGATGTCTTAACCTCTTGACCACGGAGCCCTTTGAGATATTATATCTCAGGTTCCCTTCAGAACCAAGCTCCCCGAGTAGGGCTCGAACCTACAACC
>JAILBX010000200.1 GCA_024680675.1 Lachnospiraceae bacterium
CGGTTAAAGTTGTGGGTTCAAAGGAGCTGGCAGAAAGAAGCATAAAGGTCACACTGAAGGCTAAAGAGCATATTTATGACGGATCCGAACAAAGCCTGACCACTGCAACAGAAACTGGTGATGGGGAGCTTATTGTCAAAGCAGCCGGTGATAATAAGCTTTTGACAGAAGGCTCAGATTATCTTCTGACCTACAGTAATAACCTGGATGCCGGAACAGCAAAGGTGTTTATTATAGGCATGGGTGAGTATATAGGCAGCATTTCAAAAACCTTCAAAATAAAAAGCGATAAGGTTAGTGAGGTGGAAGCAGGGCTCATTGATCCCGAAGCTGATATATATTATGATTCCACAAAGCTTTGTCCACAGCTTTTAGTAACAGTAAACAGAGGTGAAAAGGAAGTCCTTGTTCAGGGAAGAGATTATAAGGTAAGCTATTACAATAATAAGAATGTAGGGACCGGAGGCTATACCGTAAGCTTTATAGGAAATTATAAAGGGAGAAGGGCAATAAAAGGTACATTTCAGATAAAACAGGCCCCTTTTAGCAGCGCTTCTGCCCGGTGTGCAGATATTATTTATAATAAGCCCGGAAAGTATTTTTCAAAACCCTACGTTTCAATGAACGGTGTATTGCTTAAGAGTAAGGACTATAGTGTGAGCTATTATGATGGTGATACTTTACTGTCAAATAAAAATAAACTTATCCTTTCAGATGATGAAAGCGTTAAGGAGATAACAGTAAAGATAAAAGGCAAGGGAAACTATCAGGGGGATGAGTCAAACGAAATAGTAACTACATACAATGTTGTGAGAAGATCTTCAGAGCTTATTGATCTTACAAAGGCAAAGATAGTTGCTAAGGAAAAGAATCTAAAGGGAAAAGACATTGCTGTTGGAAGATGTGCCTATACCGGAAGCTATATAGAACCCGAGATCAGAGTTATGTATAAGGAGGGAAAGGAGTGGAAGGATATTCCAGAGGAGTATTATGAAGTATCCTATATAAATAACCTGAATAAGGGCAGGGCTACTATCCTTGTTAATGGGGATTCTATAAATACAATGGGGAGCAGGAAAGCAGGCTTTAATATTTACAATAAATAAGCGATAAATAATTTTTATGGCCGTAAAGCAGACTTTTCTTTTGGGTGATGGAAGAAGATTTATTCAGTCAGGGATTGCCAAATAACATTATTTTATTGTATTATATTAGGATTAAAAAATTATTCACTCCATATAAGTAAAAAATGTTAAATGGAGATCAGCTGTATAACTGACCAATGAATGATCAGCACTTTGGAGAAATGTATATGTCCCAAAATGAAAAAGATTATAAAAGAAGAAGAGAATATGAAGATCTGCATAAAACTGTTATTGTAAATGAAGGCTTGAAACCAATAAAGGTAATCGCTCCCATCATTCTTATTTGTGTGATAATTGCAATAATGAGCTTGTATTCCTATATCCAGAAAAAAAATATAATTGAGGATGCAGAGCAGGTAACAAACCAGATGGCAGAGTATATTGCCGGCAGCATAGATAATGAAATGGACTATGCAAGGAGCAGCATCAAGTTTGCTGCAAATGCTATCTCAAGGACAATGACATCCGAAAGCTTAGAGGCTCCGGCAGAGATAATTACCCCTATGGTTGTTAATACTCCCTTTGGAGGGGTCGAATACATAAGACCTGATGGCATGAATGTAATGAATATCGGTGAACCCTTTGATGCAAGTGACAGGGTTTACTACATAGAGGGTATTAAAGGCAATACAGGTATCTGGAATAATTTTCATCCAAAGACTTCAAAGGAAACTTTGATGAATTTTTATACTCCTTTGGTCTATGAAGGGAAGATAGCAGGAGTTCTAACGGGATATATTGCCGCTACAAGCCAGATCTCACCTTTATTTGAAAAAAAACTATACGGACAGGATATTTATGGCTTTTTAGTCGATGAAAATGACATGGTAATCTGTTCTACCATTGAATCTGAATATGTAAAAGATCTGTCCCTTGAAGTCTTCATGGATAATCTCGGTGTTGATAAGGATAAAAAGCAGAGATTACGTGAAACAATAAATAACGCAAAAGATGAGGCCGCTTCCTATAAGGATGAAAAGGGAGAGGAAAGAGTTTGCGTTGTCAAGGTTCCGGATACTGAATGGAAGGTGGTTATCCTGGTACCTGAAGCTTCCTTTAAAGCGATCATCAGCAATAACACAAGAAATTCCGTGATCACCATCATAGCCATCGCTTTACTCCTTATATCATATGGGTCTGCAGTTCTCTTAAAAAACGTGAAAAGGCGAAAAGAAATCGCCAGGGAGAACGCAAAGCTTGAGGAAGAAAACCGTATATTTAATGAGGAGAACAAAAGGGCTTTTTTGGAAATTTCCGCCATAAGGGATATTATTGCATCTGCGGAAATGGGTACCTGGCGTATTGAGTTAGTGGATGGAAAAGAGCCACGTATGTTTGTGGATGATACCATGAAAGCTCTTTTAGGTATCTTAGGACAGGATATTACTGCTGAAGAAACCTACAGGGTCTGGTTTGATAATATTACAGCCCAGGCTGTAGATTCGGTGATCGAGAGCGTCAATAAAATGAAGGAGGGTAGTTTTGACGAGAATACCTACCTCTGGCGTCATCCCGTCAAGGGAGAAAGATATGTCAGATGTGGAGGCACAGCTCAGAAAACCGGATACGGATACCTTATCAGCGGCTATCATTATGATGTTGACGATGTGGTCCGTGAAGATCAGGCTAAAGTTGTAATGCTTAAGAATGCCCTCAATGAAAAAAATGATTATTATAATACCTTAGGTACCCTTGCGGATATTTATAACAGCCTTCAGGTTATAGATCTTGTAGCGGATTCCATTATTGATTTTAATAATGATGATAAATTTAAAGATCTTATCAGTCCTGAACAAGGAGCAAATAAAATAATTTCCGGGATAATGAGTATCACGGCAACAGACGAATGCAAAGACAGGGCGCTGGAATTTCTGGATCTTAGCACACTTGCAGAAAGGATGAAAAATAAAAAATACATATCCACCCAGCTTATAAGTAAACGCATCGGATGGTTCCTTGCCACTTTTATAACTATGGAGACTGATGAAAGTAAGAGGCCTAAAAGAGTTATTCTTACGACCCAAAGTATTGATGAAGCAAAAAAGCAGGAAGAGCTTCTTATTCACAGATCAAGAACTGATGAGCTTAC
>JAILBX010000209.1 GCA_024680675.1 Lachnospiraceae bacterium
GCCGGTATAATTATCAAGAACCTCCAGATCCAAAAAGCTGTTACTCTTTTTACTCCCCGCCTCTTCCTGTCGAAAGAGCTCAAACTGACCATCACTCATGGGAAGAAGTCTTCTGTTGGCCGCCTGGATTATAGAATCAAAGCCTGCTGCCTGAACATATTGCTCCAGACTTATCTTGCTTTTTCCGCTAACATTTCCCTTAACAAGATCATAGAGTCTTTTATATATTCCGTTTTCTTTTCCGGCCCTTATCAAGTCCTTTTTCCGGCTATCGATATTATTCAGCTTATCACTATTTATATCGATTCTCATTTCGATTTTATTTATATTTTTCCTTAAATTTTTTACATTTTCATCCTCAAGGCGGCATATTTCCTCCAGCTCCTTTATGTCCAGTCTTTTAAGATCCTTTGCATCCTCCCTTGCCTCAATAAGCCTTGTTTTGTTGGTTGCCACAGCCTGGTTGTAGTCAGCTAAAAGCTTTTCTTCAGCTTGCAGCTCTTCTTCACTCTTTACAAATAAGAGCATTTCCTCTGCATCCTTGAAATTCTCCTTCTCCAAGGCCTTATCCACTTCACCTTTAAGCTTTTCCTCCTCCTTAAGCTGCTCCTCATAGCTCTTTTCCAGAAGCTCTATTGAGGATTTTAAGCCAGCTTTTTTCTCATCTGCTTCCTTTTTATTCTTTCTTGCCCTGTTAATGGCCTCCTTAATGGCTTCAGACTCTTTTTTAGCCCTGGATCTTTCCTTATCTGCCAGCTCTCTGTTTTCATAGCTTAGATCCTTAAGATTTTTAAGAACAGCTAAAAGCTCAAACTTCTCCTTCTCATTTTCCTTTCTCTTCTTTTCAAGCTCTGCTTTAAGAGCGTTTAATTCATCCATCTCCCTCCCCTCTAATCTCTGAAGCTCTATGCCGGATTTTTCTAGGAGCATACTTTTTTCCCTTAATGAAGTCTCCTCTTCCAACAGACTCCTTAAGCCTTCCCTCAGAGCATTCCCCCTTTCTTCCAGCTTAATAAGCAGCATAGGAAGCTCCCCTGCATTTTCTACGGCCCTTAGGGAGCTTAAATCCCTGCTGACAGCCTCATCTCCATCTGTACCATTATCAGAACCTATCTTCTTTAAGCACTCCCCTGCATCTCTTATCAGCCTTTCCTCGGTCTGGCTCAAGGCGGCCTTAGCCGATTCTGCCTCTCCAAAGGCCCTGTTTTTTTCTTCCAGGGCAAGATCCTCTTTATGCTTAAATCCCTTATATTCTTCCTCGCTTATAAGTATATCCGAAAGCTTTGCAGGCTCAGGATGATGAACTGACCCACATACCGGACACTTTTCCCCTTCCTTAAGGCCCTGTGCCAATATCCCTGCCCTGGAATCCTCCAACTGTCTTTCAGCCTCTTTTCTTTCCAGGCTTTTGGCTTCATATATACTTCTAAGACTGATAAAAATATCCTGCTTCTCCAAAAGGAGCTGCTTTTTTATTTCATACTCCTTTTTATCCTTCTTAAGGAGACTATCTATTCTATCCCTTATCTCCTCTTTCTTTTCAATCTCATTTTCTATCTTCAAAAGCTCCCCGGGGCTCTCCCTAAGCTCTGTAATACATTTTTTGAGCTCCACTGTTTTTGCTTTAAGCTCCTCTGCCTTTTTCTTTAATTCTTCCTCCTCGAGGCTTATCTTTTCTCCCAGGCTCTCAACTATTTTAAGTCTCTCCCCTGCTTTCTCCCTCTCTATATATTTAGCCTCTTCCCTGTTGATCCTCTCTATGCTTATATTAAGCTCTTCCAGGGTACTGCTTTTTTCTTCAGCCCTTATAAGCTCCTCATCAAGCTTCCCGGATATGTCCTCAAACTCCTTAAGCTCACTACGGTTTTCTTCAAGCTTTTTACCTGTGTTAAAAAGCTCCTTCTTTCTTTCCCTAAAAGACCTGTATATGGGATTAAGGATTCTTGAGGCGGTTTTTTCCCTGGAAAGGATCCCGGATAGCTCTTCCATATACTCCCTTTTCTCCTTTAACCTTTCCTCTTCCTCCTTAAGCATCTCATATCTTGATATAAACTCATTATTGCTTTTTGCCCTGACAAGACTATTATTACTCTCCTTAAGCTTAGCCTCTTTTTCCCTGAGCTTTTCTATTTCCTCCTTAAGCCTTTCCTTATCGCTATCCACAATTTTTTTAAGGATATCTGTCATTTCATCTGTATCATAAACTCTTTCGCTTCCCTTTACCCTGTCTCTTAGACTCATAAATTCCAAAGAAAGCTCATCCTCTCCCGAAGGGATCACATCATTAAAATACTGGACCATTGCTGCCTCTATCTTAGACATTTCCTTATAGCTTTGATCCATTTTATCCTTAAGCCTGTACTCAATATTTTTATATCCCTTTGTAAGAAAAATATTGCGTAATATTTCCGTACGTTTTTCGGTCTTTTCATTCAAAAGGCTGTAAAACTCTCCCTGGGCTATCATGGCTATCTGCATGAACTGGTTTTCATCAATATTTAAAAGCCTGCTTACAAGACCCGGTTCGTTTTTTGTTCCGTCTACGTTTTTTGTTCCCTCAACACTTCTGCCGTCCTGATAATAAAAGGTTACTTTCTCGGCTTCTTCTACAATATTTCCCCTTTTGTTTATCCTGGAAAAAGCAGGCTTTCTTAAAATATGATATTCCCTGCCCTGATGTGAAAAATAAAAATCAACGTAGCTTTCCGTGCCCTCTTTTGCATATTCACTTCTTAAGCTCTTTATATCCTTATATCGGCTGCTGGTAATGCCATATAAGGCAAAGGCTATTGCATCAAAGACAGTGGTCTTTCCCGCACCTGTATCTCCTGTTATAAGAAAGAGCCCCTTCTCCTCAAACTGATTGAATTCTATTGCAGGCATTGTATTAGCATAAGGGCCAAAAGCGCTTATGATAAGCTTAATCGGTTTCATTTAATACCCCCACCTCCTTTGCTGCTTCGCTTATGGCTTTGTATTCATCATCACTGATCTCACAGCCATACATGAGCTTATAGAAATCACTGATCAGCTCCGTAAATGATCTTCCCCGGGAAAGCTCTATCACATCCTCTGCGTTTATACCCCTCGTATGGGAATTATCATAATCTATCTTTACTGTATTTTTATATACCTGTCTTATGATCCCCATTGCATCATTTATAAGCTCCTCATCAGTAAGGGTGACATAGATAAAATCCTCCTTATCAACCACATTCTCCTTTTTAAGAAGGGTTTTCAACTCCCCCTTTATATGTCTAAGATCCCTTAAGGGTTTTAAAGGTATCAGTCTTATATCCACCTCCCCCTTTTCTCTTATATCTATAAGAGGCACTGATTTATTGTTGTTAACTTCACTTAGTGAGTATTTTAAAGGAGAACCCGAGTATCTTATATTATCCTCTCCCACACTCTGTGGAGAATGAATATGTCCAAGGGCCGTATAATCAAAATCCGAAAAAATATCCCAGCCTGTCTTTTCCACCATTCCAACACTTGTAACCGATGCTCCTTCGGAGCCACCGGGCTTTGGATCACTGTTTTTCCCTGCGACAAACTGATGAGCAACTATTATATTTCTTTCACTTTTATTTATGGAGGCCCCCTTTACGACCCTCCTTACAGCATCATCGTAATTTTCAATAATATCCTCAGGATAGTAGCGCTTCACCTGGGATGCTTTTACAAAGGGAAGAAGGAATACATTTATATCTCCGTATTCATCAGTAAGGGTTTTCCTGTATAACTCACCCTTAAATCTTCCTGCTATAAAAACCTTCTTAGCTTCAAAAATAGAGCTTCCGAAATTCAGCCGGTCATCAGAGTCATGATTACCGCTTATCATAAAAACATTCACCTCTTCATAAGCGAGCTTTGAAAGAAATTCATCCAAAAGATTGGTTGCAGCCTCGCTTGGAACAGTCTTATCATAGACATCCCCTGCTATAAGAAGGGCTTTTACTCCCTCTTCCTTTATGATATTTAAGATCTGCTCCAGTATATATCTTTGATCCTCTATAAGATCATAGTCCCCAAGATTTTTTCCAAGATGAAGGTCCCCAAGATGTAAAAACTTCACTGAATCCTCCTGCCTTTCTTTTTTATTTTCTTCTTCAAATTATAGCCTCCAAAGGATATAATATAATTATAGAACAAAATTTTTTTTGAAGCGACAATAATGCTTCATCAAAATATTAAATACCCGGATCTTATTTAATAACCTATCCGGCCTTTAGGAGAGAAATATGAACGGATTGACCCCTGAACAGGAAGCCTTATATGCTTCAATAATGAAAGCCCAAAAGCCAAAGGACTTTGTATCGGAGGCTCTCAAGGGAGGTTCATCCACGCAAACAAATGCCAAGGCTCCTGAAGCTCCAAAGCCTGCTTTTAACCAGTCTGCATCTTATACCCCTACCGTAAACGATCTGGATGCCAGCCAGCAGGCTCTTTTAGCCAGTATAATGAGCGCCAATAAAGCTCCAAACTTCGTAGCAAGGGCAATGAACACACCATCCCCGGCCGGTGCCTCCCAAAGCTCTGCTCCTGCTGCCCCGGCCCCTGCAGCTGCTCCGGCCCCTGCTGCCGATACAGGCAGCAACAGACTACTGTCACAGGCAGAAATAGATGCTTTAATAGCTTCCATGGGCAATTAACGGGCAATTAAAAAGCTTTAAATGACCATATACTAAAAAGTAAAAAAAGAACCGCCTCACATAAAGCAGGGCGATTCTTTTTTATTATTTGAATATTTTTAGCTGATGCTTATTTTCCGGCAGCTAATTTCATAAGATCTGCCTCTGTCATTCCATCACCTATACAGATGATCTCTGTATCTGTAAGTCTTGCAAAGAGAGCAATATCAGCAGCTGTAAGAGCAGTTGAGACCACCGAATGATGAGCTCCTCCTGCATAGCACCAGGCTGCGGTACCAATTTCAAAATTAGGTTTATGCCTGTACATGATACGGGCAACAGGAAGCTTGGGCATGGGCTTAGGCTGCTTAACAAGCTCAATATCGGCACAGATTATTCTGAATCTGTCTCCCATATCCACCAAAGTAACCTGGATTCCGTCTCCGGTCACTCCGTCAAATACAAGACGGGCGGGATCCTCTTTGTTTCCTATTCCAAGGTGATGAACCTGAATCTCCGGCTTGTTGGCTGCAAATGCAGGAGGTACCTCAAGCATGTGAGATGCAAGCTCTAATTCCTGGCCCTTTGTCAGATCA
>JAILBX010000219.1 GCA_024680675.1 Lachnospiraceae bacterium
GGAAGTGGAAGAGGATACAGGAGATGCATCCCTTGATGATCCGGGAAATGAGGATGGTATCAAGGAAAAGGAAATGCTGGTCGTAAGCTTCGGAACAAGCTATAATGATGCCCGAAGGCTTAATATAGGAGCTATAGAGGATGCCCTTGAAAAGGAATTTAAGGACTATAGCGTAAGAAGGGCCTTTACCAGTCAGATAATCATTGACCATATTAAGGATAGGGACAAGGTGACTATAGACAATGTAGATGAGGCACTTAAAAGGGCTTCTGATAATGGTGTGAAGGAGCTTGTGGTGGTAGCCACTCACCTTATGAATGGCTTTGAATATAATGAGCTTGTGGAAAATATAGCAGAATATTCCGACGCCTTTGAAAAGGTAGCTATTTCAGAGCCCCTTCTCACAAGTGATGAGGATTTTGAAAGGGTGATAGAGGCTGTAAAGAAAGCTACGGAAAAATATGATGATGGATCAAAGGCCATAGTATTTATGGGTCATGGAACAGAAGCAGCTTCAAATGAGGTATACGGAAGGATCCAGAAGGCCTTTGATGAGGCTAAGATGGAAAATTATTATATAGGCACTGTGGAGGCAAGTCCAAGTCTTGACGATGTCATAGCTCTTTTGAAGGATAAGGAATATAAGGAGATCGTATTACGACCTCTTATGGTTGTGGCAGGAGATCACGCAAATAATGATATGGCCTCTGATGAGGAGGACTCCTGGAAATCTATTCTGACTAAGGAGGGATATGAGGTGGAAGCAGTCCTTGAGGGCCTTGGACAGCTTGAGGATATACGTAATATCTATATTGATCATGCAAAGGAAGCGGTAAGATCCATAGAAGAATAAAGAAAGGGTCATTTGTATATGTTAAAAAAAACAATAAAAAAGAGTCTGATCCTTGCAGCCTCCCTGGTAATACTGGGGGGCTGTTCTTACGTTGATACAGTAAATGGGCCTGCAGATACTCCTGATGAAAAGAATGAGGATATGGAAAAGCCTGAAAAAACCGTGGCAGAGGCAGAGGATATGGCTGAGGCTGTCATACTTGATACAGAGGGCCTGAAGCCTGTATACAGCGAGTCCCTTAATGAGGGAGAGTATGATATAGAGGTTGATTCCTCCTCCTCTATGTTCAGGATAACAAAGGCCAGGCTTAAGGTCAGTCAGGGGAAAATGACAGTGACAATGACCATGGGTGGCAAGGGCTATCTTTATCTTTATCCGGGGACAGGAGAAGAAGCAAGCAAGGCAGATAAGGAGAGCTATATAGCCTTTTTGGAGGATGAAGAGGGAAATCATACCTTTACTGTTCCCATAGAGGCTCTTGACAGGGAAGAGGCCTTTGCAGCCTTTAGCAAAAAGAAGGAGCTGTGGTATGACAGGATCCTTGTATTTAGATCAGATTCTCTGGATCAGGAGGCCTTTAAAAAGGGAGTTTTAAAGACCCCGGAGGAATTAGGACTGGAGGATGGGGAATATAGCGTTGAGGTCAGCCTGAAGGGAGGCTCGGGTAAGGCTTCAATTACTTCTCCTACGGAGCTTTTTGTGTCTGAGGGAAGGTGCTTTGCAAAAATAGAATGGAGCAGTAAAAACTATGATTATATGATAGTGGAGGGTGAAAAGCTCTACAATGAGAATGAAGGAGGAAACTCGCTTTTTACCATTCCCGTAAGCTATTTTGATAAGGAAATGAAAGTGACCGCAGATACCCTTGCTATGAGCAAGGCTCACGAAATAGATTACAGCCTTCTTTTTTTGTCGGATACAATAAAGGAAGGGGGGACTCTTGAGAATGTGGGAGCTTTATCTCCCACAAAGGAAGCTGAGGATGAAAAAAAGATAAATAAGGCTCAGGATTCTCTTATAAAGTATTCGGAAAAATTTGATATGCTAAGGACAAAAGAAGGAAATTTTTATGTGGATATTTTTGACGATAAAAGCATTTTGATCTTAAAGAAGGACAATAAAGAGGATGGGGATATTAAGGCCGATATCACCATAAGAGAAGGGGAGGGGGATATTTATCTTGCTTCATCCTCCGTAATGGATTTTTTCAGGGAGCTTTCAAATCTTTCTCTGGTATCTATGACAAGTACAAGATCAGAGGACTGGAGCATGCCAAAGGTGGCAGAAATGGTTGATAAAGGAGATATCAAATATGTGGGTAAGTACAGTGCTCCCGACTATGAGCTCCTTATAAGTAATGGATGTAAGCTTGCAGTGGAAAATACCATGATATATCATAATCCCGAGGTTAAGGAAAACCTAGAGAAGCTTGGGATAGATGTTTTAGTGGAAAGGTCAAGCTATGAAAGAGCTCCACTTGGAAGGCTTGAATGGATAAAGCTTTACGGAGCCCTTACAGGCTCCTATGAAAAAGCAGAGGCTTTCTTTGAAAAAAGTGTTGAGGAGCTATCCGATATAAAAAATACTGTCAGTAAAAAAAAGAAGGTGATCTGTTTTTCTGTTAATGAAAAGGGCATTGTAAATATAAAGCTGCCTAATGATTACCTCTCAGCCCTGATAGAAATGGCGGGGGGAGATAATCCCTTTAAGGAGCTTGTGGATGAGGACAGCGATAAGACCGGCATGAACATAGAAATGGAAAGCTTTTTTGAAGAGGCTAAGGATGCAGATATACTCATTTATAACAGTACCATAGAAGGAGAAATAGATACTCTTAAGGAGCTTTATGACAGGGGAGAGATCTTTAAGGAGATGAAGGCATGTAAGGAGGGCAGGGTTTACTGTATGGTAAATGATGTTTTTCAACAGCCCACCATAATGACAAAGCTTGTAAAGGACTTCTCTCTTATTATGGATGAGAAGGATATAAAAGAGGGAGATAAATTAAATTACCTTAGGAAGCTGTCATCCTGAAAATATACAGTTTACAAAGACCGATCAGAGAGGAAGAGAAAAATTGGATCTAAAGAGAAAAAAGAGAAGCATTTTTGCTTTCTTTTTACTGACCCTTATACTGCTTTTTTTATTTATATTGAACCTGATAAGCGGAAGCAGCTCCATAGGAGCAGGAGATATTTTAAAGCTTATATTTAACACTCTTAAGGATCAGTCAGACTATAATATAATATTTATGATAAGGCTTCCGAGGATATTAAGCGGCCTCTTGCTTGGGGGAGCTCTTTCGGTTTCCGGATTTCTGCTTCAGACCTATTTTTCCAATCCCATTGCAGGCCCCTTTGTTTTGGGAGTATCCTCCGGAGCAAAGCTTGCTGTGGCCATAGCCCTGGTTTTCAGCCTGGAGGCGGGAATACATATAAGCTCCTTGGGGGTAATTTTGGCGGCTTTTTTAGGCTCATCCCTTACCATATTGGTCATTCTTGCAGTTGCAAGATATACAAGGCAGGCCTCCCTTCTTATTATCTGTGGGATCATGACAGGCTATCTTTGCAATGCTGTAACAGAGCTTATCATTAATTTTGCCGATGATTCCAACATAGTAAACCTCCATAACTGGACCATGGGAAGCTTTTCCGGAATAAATATGTCTAACGTGCTCATTATTTTTACGGGAGTTACAATCCTTTTTATTATGACCATGCTTCTTTCAAAGCCCATAGCTGCCCTGGCTCTTTCGGAGGAGTATGCTCTTTTACTGGGAGTAAATATAAAGGCTTTAAAGCTACTTATCATATTGATAGCAAGTATGCTTTCGGCTATTGTTACCGCCTTTGCAGGCCCAATTGCCTTTGTGGGAATAGCCTCCCCCTGGATTATGAGGTATCTTTTTAAAACAGAAAAGCCCTTGATTATGATACCTGCCTGCTTTATGGGGGGAAGCATATTCTGTCTTTTTTCGGATCTTCTTGCAAGAACCTTATTTGCGCCGAATGAACTCAGCATAAGCACTATTACCTCTCTTTTTGGAGCACCGGTGGTCATAGCTATACTTATAAGCAGGAAGAGCAGAAGGAGGCTTTAGGTGGAAGAAGAAAAAAGGATGATCCTTGAGCTTGAAAAGCTGGCAATAGGCTACGGAAAAAGAAAAAAGCCTCTTATAGAGGATATAGACCTTAAGGTAAGGGAGGGGGAGATAATCAGCCTTCTTGGTCAAAACGGTGTTGGAAAATCCACCTTTATATACACCCTTTCCGGTATTACAAGAGCCCTTAAGGGCAGTATAGTGCTCTACGGAAAGGATATGTTAAAGCTTTCTCCAAAAGAGCTTTCCAAAAATATGGCTGCCCTTCTTACCAGGCGTCCGGAAACGGAATGGATGACCGTAAGGGAAATGGTTGAAATGGGAAGGTATCCCTATACGGGAAGGCTTGGAAGATTAGGGGATAGAGATAAGGAGATAGTTTCAGACCTTATAAATGAGCTTGAACTAAATGAGCTTGAGGATAAGCTCTTTTACAGGCTAAGTGACGGTCAGAAGCAAAGAGTTATGCTGGCTAAGGCTCTTTGTCAGGAACCAAAGCTTCTTCTTTTGGATGAACCCGCAGGCTTTTTGGACATAAAATACAAAATAGAAATGACAAGGCTGTTAAAGAGGCTGGCCAGGGAAAAGAATATAGCTATTATAGCGGCCATACATGAACTGGATATAGCAAAGGAAATATCTGATCATGTCCTATGCTTTAAGGACAAAAAAACAGTATTTTTTGAGAAGGGAGAGGATGCTTTTCAAAAGGAAAATATAGACTGGCTTTTTGATATTTAAAGCTTCTGTGATTGACAAGCTCCATAGGGGGACTTATAATCTGATAATAATTATCATATTCATTTTGGATGTGTTCAGGTTAAAAATATTAAAAGAGGTTCTTATGGCGGCATATAAAACAAAACAGAGGGATGAGCTAATCGACTATTTTGCAAAGCTGGGGGGTAAGCATACCACAGCAATCGAGGTCTGTAACGGGCTTAAGGCAAGAGGCAGCAGCATAGGACTTGCAACGGTCTACAGACAGCTGGAAAAACTGGTTGATGAAGGAATAGTAAAAAAATACTTTATAGATGAGGGCAGCAGTGCCTGCTTTGAATATGTCAAGGATGGAGAAGGTGATCCTTACCCATCCTGTTTTCATTTGAAGTGTGAAAAATGCAATAAACTTATTCATCTGGATTGTGATGAGATAAAAAACCTTGAAGAGCACATAAGCAGGCATCATGGTTTTGTGGTGGATCCCATGAGAACTGTTTTTTACGGCCTTTGCATGGAATGTGCAACAGGGCTTTCAAAGGAGACTGAAGGGTCCCATGATGGGGAGGCTTTAAAGTAATGGCACTTATATCTTGCAGAGATCTTAAATTGGGATATGAAAACAGCATAATAGTAGATGGTCTGAACTTTAGTGTTAATAGTAATGACTATCTTTGTATAGTGGGAGAAAACGGCTCCGGAAAGTCAACCCTTATGAAGACCATACTCCATCTTATGCCGGCTCTTGGAGGAAGTATAGAATACGGAGATGGTTTAAAGGCTACGGAAATAGGATATCTGCCCCAGCAGACCCAGGTTCAGAGGGATTTTCCTGCTTCGGTCTATGAAATAGTTCTTTCCGGAAGACAAAGCTACTTAAAAAACCGTTTTTTTTATAGCAAGGAAGACAAGAAGAACGCCCTCTTCAATATGGAGAGAATGGGGATAGCTGCTCTTAAGGACAGATGCTACAGGGAGCTGTCAGGCGGACAGCAGCAGAGAGTCCTTCTTGCAAGAGCCCTTTGTGCAACAGTAAAAATGCTTGTGCTTGACGAGCCTACAGCAGGTTTGGATCCTCTGGTTACGGTTGAGCTTTATGAACTGATAAAAAGACTGAATAAGGAAAGTAAGATAGCCATTATTATGGTATCTCATGATATAGGGGCTTCGGTGAAATACGCAAGTCATATACTTCATATTTCCGACAAATGCGTATTTGCCACAAGAGATGAGTATGTAAAGTCCTACAAAGCTAATGTTTCCAATGAGGAGGAAGCTTCAGATAAGGGGGAGGAGCTATGAGTGAAATGTTTGATAAGCTTATATTATACTTTCAATATCCCTTTGTCAGATATGCTTTTATTGTGGGAGTCTTAATTGCGCTTTCTTCCTCCCTTTTGGGAGTTACACTGGTACTTAAAAGATTTTCCTTTATAGGAGACGGTCTTTCCCATGTGGCCTTTGGAGCAATAGCCATTGCTTCGGTCCTTAAGCTGTCCAATAATATGCTTTTGGTCTTTCCGATAACCATAGTAAGCGCCATCCTTTTATTAAGAACAGGACAGAATGCAAAGATAAAGGGGGATGCGGCGGTAGCTATGATCTCAGTGGGAGCTTTGGCCATAGGCTACCTTCTTATGAATGTATTTTCAACCTCATCAAATCTGTCGGGAGATGTATGTACCACCCTTTTTGGTTCCACTTCCATACTTACCCTGAGTAAAACAGATGTGATCCTTTGCGCAATACTTTCAGCCATAGTCCTTTTTGCCTTTATATTCTTTTATAACAGGATATTTGCGGTAACCTTTGATGAGAACTTTGCAAAGGCTGTGGGAACAAAGGCGGATCTCTACAACCTTATGATAGCTGTGATAATAGCTGTTATAATAGTACTTGCAATGAATCTTGTGGGTTCCCTGCTCATATCGGCGCTGGTAATATTTCCCGCCCTGTCGGCCATGAGGGTCTTTAAGAGCTTCAGGTCCGTAACCATATGCTCGGCAGTAAGCTCAGTGATATGTGCGGCCCTTGGCATACTTATATCAATCCTTATGGGAACTCCTGTGGGCTCAACCATAGTAGCCATAGATATAATTGTTTTTTTCATTTTCTTTATGATCGATCTTATAAGGAGCAGATAGCATGATATAAAATTTGAGACCTTATGAGAGGCGTTTAAACAGACTAAGGAGCCTTACGTTCACATTTTTTTCATAAAATGAACATAATTTAAAGATAATTGACTGATATTGTAGATAAAACGATTTAAGATACTTAAGTCCTTTATCAGTCATAAAAAGATCGGTTTGGACTTTCAGGTTTTGAATCGATCTTTTTTTACTAAATATGTAAGGGAGAAGAAAATGGGCAAGGATAATAAGCATTACAGACATGAATGGAAGCATGAGATATCCTATGGAGATCTTTTGACCATAAGGACAAGGATGAAAGCCATAGCAAGACCTGATCCCCATGCAAAGGAGGGAAGCTATCTGATCCGAAGCCTTTATTTTGACAATATTTACGACAAGGCCCTGAGAGAGAAGGTGGATGGAGTAAATATGAGGGAAAAGTTCAGAATAAGGCTTTACAATCTTGATCCCTCACTTATACATCTTGAAAAGAAGAGTAAGCTTAACGGTTTAGGGACTAAATACAGCGCCGATTTAAGCAAAGAGGAAGCTGAGAGGATCATTAAAGGAGATATCGAATGGATGCTTGAAAGCGAAAGGCCTTTATTAAAGGAGCTTTACTGTAAAATGAACTTTCAGGGGCTTTTGCCAAAGACCATAGTTGATTATACAAGAGAGCCCTTTATCTTTCCGGCGGGAAATGTAAGGGTCACTCTGGATTATAATATAAGGACCGGTATGTTGAAAACTGATCTTCTTGATCCTGACTGTGTAACGGTAGCTGCAGGAAGGGAGGCAATAGTCCTGGAGGTAAAATGGGATGAATATCTGCCGGACATAATAAGGGATGCAGTGCAGCTTAAAGGAGTAAGAGTTTCTGCCTTTTCAAAATATGCTCATTGCAGAGTATACGGATAAAAAATATACAATAAAAGAGACGCTTTTTAAGAAGCGCCCATAAGGAGGAAAAAATGACATTTAATGACATCTTTAAATCAAGCTTTCTGGAAAATGTAACAAGCGTTACAGTAGTAGATATGGTACTGACTATGATACTGGCCTTTGCCATAGGTATATTTATTTTCTATATCTATAAAAAAACCTATGCCGGAGTAATGTATTCATCAAGCTTTGGGGTAACTCTTGTGGCCCTTACCATGATAACCGCATTTGTAATATTGGCGGTAACCAGTAACGTGGTCCTGTCCTTAGGTATGGTAGGTGCCCTTTCCATCGTTCGTTTTCGTACCGCCATCAAGGAGCCTCTGGACATAGCCTTTCTCTTCTGGTCCATTGCAGCAGGTATCGTTCTGGCAGCAGGCCTTATACCCCTTGCGGTATTCGGAAGCATAGTTATCGGAGTAATAATCCTCTTATTTGCCAACAGGAAGGAAACTGTCAGCCCCTATATCGTTGTTATAAGGTGCGACAGCTCGGATAGTGAAAAGAAAGCTTTTGAGTTTTTAAAGAGCAAAACTAAAAAATGTCAGGTGAAGAGTAAGACAGCAAAGAAGGGTATGGTTGAGGTAAATGCCGAAATAAGGTTAAGTGACGATAATACCGATTTCATAAATGATCTGTCAGAGCTTGAAGGAGTTGAGAGTGCAGTACTGGTGTCATATAACGGAGATTATATGGGATAAGGAGATGGTAATTTGTCTACGAGTAAGAATATAAACCTTATCTGTATTTTGATCACGCTTTCAGCCCTGATCATAACAATACTTTTCATGAATGGAAAGAAGCTTGGGCTTGTGGCCATAGTTGATGAGGATGCAGAAGCCTATGAGGGTAATGCCTATTTTACCGCTAATGACTTAAATGGCAGCTGGGACAGCTCTGAGGCCTCTGTAATAGAGCTTAAGGGTGATGAGGCAGTATGTAAGGGGAGCGGCTGTTACGCCTATGATGGCGGAGTATATATCAGTAATGGAGGAAGGTATATCGTAACCGGTTCCCTTACAGACGGAAGCATAGTGGTGGATGCCTATAAGTCTTCAAAAGTTTTTATTATGTTTGACGGGGTAACAATAAACTCAGCCGACAGTGCCGGCTTTATAGTCAATGAGGCGGATAAGGTATTTATAACCCTGAAGGAAGGTACAGATAACTACATAAGTACAGGAGAAGAGTTTTCGGATGAGGCCCTTAATGAGGGTATAGACGGAGCAATTTTTGCCCATGATGATCTGACCATCAACGGAAGCGGCAGTCTTGAGATAAGCTCAGGCTATAAGCATGGGATCGTAGCCAAGGATGATCTTGTTGTAACAGGAGGCAGGATAAACATCAGTGCCCCTGCTGACGGAATGAGAGCCAATGACAGTTTAAGGATCTGCTCGGCAGATATTAAGGTGGAGGCAGGAGATGATGCACTTGTGATCAATCACGAGGACGGGTATTTTTATATCGAGTCCGGAAGTCTCTCTTTAGACAGCGAGGATGATGCCATACATTCTGCAGGGGATGTTACAATAGCCGGAGGAGATATCTTAATAAGTGCCGGGGATGATGGTATACATTCAGATAAGGCCTTCCTTATAACAGATGGGAAAATAACCATAAATGAATGCTACGAAGGGATAGAGGCTCTGACAATAGACATGGAGGGCGGAGACATCACTATCTATTCGGAGGATGATGGATTTAACGCTAACGGAGGATCCAACAGCTTTGGTATGGGTGGCCCGGCTCCGGGAGCCTCTATGGAAGGAGTTAGGGAGGATCAGATTAAAGAGGAATCATTTAAAGAGGATCAGGCTAAAGAGGCTGCTGTTAATGAGGATAATGAGGAAGAGGAGACCTATGTCAGGATCTGTGGTGGTGAGCTTACCATAATCAATGATTCCGGAAGAGACGCAGACGGTATAGATTCAAACGGTGATATAATCATTGAGGGAGGTCTTATAAGGGTAAGTCTTGTAAACAGCGGAAGCAATTCTGCTCTTGATTACGCGAGTGAATCAGGTGGAAGGGCCTTAATAAGCGGTGGAAATATAATCGCCTGCGGAAGCTGTGGCATGGCAGAGCATTTTGACAGTGAATCCACTCAGGCATCCATACTCTATACCTACAGTGAGGGTGCAGAGGCGGGAACCTTGGTCACTCTTAAGGATAAAGAGGGTAATATAGTAATGGAGTACCAGGTGCCTCAAAGCTTCTCATCAATCAATCTAAGCTGTCCTGAAATAAAGCTTGGTGAAAGCTATGTTATATCCATAGGTGATCAGGTTGAAGAAATAACCCTTAACGAGATGTCCGGCTCCTATGGGGATTCAACAGGCACAGGCTTTCAGGGATCTGCAAATATGGGGGGTATGATGCCAAGGGGAGACTTCGATAAGCAAAGAGGAGAAAGGGACAGTGTTTCCGGAAATAAAATGCAAAAAGAAGGAGAGGCTATGACTGTTTCGGGAAATGGCCCTGCCCCGGGACAGGGGGGAAGGGGTCCAATGGAGGATGGCCGGATGAGAATGGGTGGGGGATCTCCTCCCGGACAGGAAAGTGAAGCATCTGCCCAGGTCAGTGAAGCTGAAGAAACAGTAACTAAGGGTAAGGCTTTGTCGGAATATGATGCTGAAACCTTTATATGGCTGGCTTTTTCGCTCCTGGCTATATCCTTTGCTATAATATTTTCCGTAAAATATAAGAGAAGAAGTGATATGTAAGCTGAAAAGACGCTTAAAATATTTTTGACATATGAGTAAAAAAAATATATAGTAAACGGAGTGGATAAAATCCGTTTACTATATTTTTTTGGAGGAAAAAAATGAGTGATTTTAAAATAAATACAAAGTGCGTACAGTCAGGCTACAGACCCGGAAACGGAGAGCCAAGACAGATTCCCATAATTCAGTCAACCACCTTTAAATATGATACAAGCGAAGCAATGGGAAAGCTTTTCGATCTTGAGGAAAGCGGATATTTTTATTCAAGGCTTCAGAATCCAACCTGTGATATAGTGGCGGCTAAGATTACGGATATGGAAGGCGGGGCAGCGGGAATGCTTACCTCATCGGGTCAGGCAGCTAATTTCTTTGCCCTTTTTAATATATGTGAAGCAGGAAGTCATATTGTGGCTTCTTCCTCAATATACGGAGGAACCTTTAACCTTATATCTGTTACCATGGCAAAGATGGGTATAGAGGTCACCTTTGTATCTCCGGATGCAGATGAGGATGAACTTAACAGTGCCTTTAAGGAAAATACCAGAGCCATGTTTGGAGAGTCCATAGCTAATCCTGCTTTGACAGTTCTTGATATTGAGAAATTTGCAAGGGTGGCCCATGCCCATAATGTTCCCCTTATAGTTGACAATACCTTCCCTACGCCTGTTCAATTAAGACCTATAGAGTGGGGTGCCGATATCGTAACCCATTCCACCACAAAGTATATGGACGGTCATGGAGCAGCAGTAGGAGGGGCAATAGTGGATTCCGGCAATTTTGACTGGATGGCTCATAAGGATATGTATAAGGGTCTCACCACTCCCGACGAGTCCTATCATGGCATAACCTATGCGGAGAAGTTTGGAAAGGCTGCTTTTATTACAAAATGTACTGCCCAGCTTATGAGGGATCTGGGATGTATACAATCACCTCAAAATGCGTTTTTGTTGAATATGGGCCTTGAGTCCCTACATGTAAGAATGAAAAGACATGCAAAAAACGGTCTTAGCGTAGCTGAGTTTTTAAGCGGGAATAAAAATGTTGAAAAGGTAAATTACCCTCATCTTAAGGGAGATCAGTATTACAAGCTGGCAAAGAAGTATATGCCAAAGGGCGGCTGCGGTGTTGTTTCCTTTGAATTAAAGGGAGGAAGAGAGGCTGCAGAAATATTTATGAAGAACTTAAGGCTTGCGGCTATTGAAACCCATGTGGCAGATGCAAGAACCTGCTGTTTAAATCCTGCCACATCGACCCACAGACAGATGAGTGATGAACAGCTTAAGGCAGCAGGTATTCCGGCAGGACTTATCAGGATATCCTGTGGCCTTGAGGATAAGGATGATCTTATCGCGGATTTAAAACAGGCTCTTGAAAAGCTTTAAAGCCTGTAAGGAAATCAGATAGGGCAGGAAATAAGACTTGATTTAGATAAGGAAAAAGGAGAGGTCTGATGGCTTTGATAAAAAAACCTGTTACGGGTATGAAGGATATATTGCCTAAGGAAATGATCATAAGGGACTATGTTACCTCCCTCGTTAAGGAAACATATAAAAACTTTGGTTTTACGCCCATGGAGACGCCGATCGTTGAACATATTGAAAATCTTCTGAGCAAAAACGGGGGAGAGAATGAAAAGCTTATTTTTAAAGTTTTAAAAAGAGGAGAGAAGCTGAATCTTTCAGAGGCAAAGAGCGAAAATGACCTTTCGGATTCGGGACTCAGATATGATCTGACTCTGCCTTTGGCCAGATATTATTCAAATCATGCAAATGAGCTGCCCAGTCCCTTTAAGGCCCTTCAGATTGGAAGCGTATTCAGAGCTGACAGGCCCCAGAAGGGGAGATTTCGTCAGTTTACCCAGTGTGATATTGATATTCTGGGAGACGGAAGCTGCCTTAGCGAGATAGAACTGATACTTGCCACTACCACTCTTTTGGGAAAGCTGGATTTTAAGGGCTTTACCGTCAGGATAAATGACAGAAGGATATTAAAGGCCATGGCCGCCTACAGCGGATTTAAGGAAGAGGATTATGATAATGTTTTCATTATCCTTGATAAAATGGATAAGATAGGCCTTTTGGGGGTAAAGGAGGAGCTTGTGAATTCAGGCTTTGCTCCTGAGGCTGTAGATAAATATACGGGACTTTTTGAAAATACCGGAAATGACAGGGAAAGCATAAAGAAGCTTTTTGATATATTATCCGTAGAAGGCAGTGAGCTTGAGGGAAATGAGCTTATTACTATAATAGACAGTGTCAATGCCACAAAAACAGTGGATTTTAAGGTGGAGTTTGATCCCTCTTTGGTAAGAGGAATGTCCTATTATACCGGAACTATTTTTGAAATAAGCATGGACGAGTTCGGATCAAGTGTTGCCGGTGGGGGAAGATATGATGAGATGATAGGAAAGTTTACGGGAAGCAGGACACCGGCCTGCGGATTTTCCATAGGCTTTGAGCGTATCATAACCATTCTTTTGGAAAAAGATTTCAAGGTACCAGGAGGCAGGGAGAGCTACGCCTTTCTTCTTGAAAAAGGCATGTCTTCCGAAAGGATTTGTGATATTATGAAGGAAGCCGGCAGACTAAGAGAAGAAGGAAATAAGGTTCTTATATGTCAGATGAACAAGAATAAAAAGTTTCAGAAGGAACAGCTTATTAAGGACGGTTACGAGGAGAAAAACATAAGAGATTTCTATCATACGGATTTTAAGAAGTAAAGGGGATAGAGCAAATTAGGAGTAAGCCAGATGAAATATTGCAAAAAATGCGGAATGCTGCTTGAGGATACACAGGACATATGTATAGGATGCGGAAGAGATGTTTCCGATCCTGAAAGCACATCGGAGTTTCCGCCTGAGCTGGAAGAAGAGATAAAGTCACAAAAGGAAAAAGAAAAGGCAAAAAACGGACTTATAATAGCCATAATAGCGGTTTTAGTCCTTCTTGCCGCCCTTATTGGAATAATAGTTGTTCAGGTTTCTAAAAATGCTCCTGTCGAGGAGGAAGCAGAAGAGCTTGAAGAGGAGTCCGAAGAAGAAGCCTTGGAAGAGGAGCCCATAGAAAGCGAGGGGGAGCTTAAGGAGGAAGAGGCTTCGGAAAGCAGCAAAGCTGAAGAGCCTGTTGATAACAGGGAAGTAAGCGATGATCTTGGAAGCTATTATCTTGTGGGAAATGTATATGATGCCATGGGCAATCTTATGTTTTCAACTCTCTATCCTGAGGAATTTGGAAGTATTGAAGCTAATTTTGATTATGAGAAGTATTCCGATCTCTTCCCTATGGTCATGACTTGCGTGGTCTCAAATGAGGATAATACCTTAAGACTTACATATAGCTCCCCCCAGCATTTCTGGTATCAGAATTCCACCAAGGGGAAGAGCAGGACCAATGAAGCGGATCTGGATTATTATATGAGTTTTCTTTCATATGACGGGCCCCAAAGCTATATTGAAGCTCTTATCAAACAGGCTTATGCTGGAGCAAAGAAGGTGGAGCTTGTGGAAACAAAGGAGGCTTCCGAATCGGTTCGCGAATCCCTCAATCTGCTTATTAAGGAAAAGACCAAAAAGCTTACGGGGGATATCGGGGACTACGCCCATATAGGAGATGCTACAACCTACGCCACCGGAGAGTCAGGATCCGATGCAAGCATATTCAAGTATCATATATTGGATGCAAGCGGTAAGGATGTATTCTGCGATTTCTTTGTACCTGTAATTTATAATACATTTTACTATGCCAACGATCAGATAGGAGATCAGGGAAGTGTTACCGAATGGATGCCCTTATGTGTGATAACCTATGAATCCGGTAACCAGGAAACCTATGAGTTTTACGAGGATGCCTTTACTGTTTTTGTCAATAATTCCGTTGCCTCCAAGGAGTTTTTCAGAGTAAATGAGGAATATGGCAGGATGATAAAGGAGGCTGTATCGGCAAAGACGACTCCTCCTGTAATGGATGAGGCTCTGCTTTCAACCATTACAGAGACCATAAAAAGCAATACAAAGCTAAGTGATACAAACAGTGAGATATATAACTTCCTAAGTACACCCGATAAGGAGTTAAAAACCTTTAGCAATACTGCTCACAGGGTGACGGGACCGGCCGACAGCAAACAGGCCTTTTATTCGGAGACAAAGAACTCCGTATTCATTACTCCATCAGAGACTGAATATCCCGGTAAGGAATATGTGGATCTTTTGGAGGAATAAAGACTCATTTCAGGGAAGATAGGTTTATGAAGATTAAATTATTTGAACATTTGAAAACAATAAATGAGCACAGGAAACTGGTAAGAGAAGGATGTTTCAGGCTGGGACTTTACCGCCAGGGGATCATGCATGATCTCTCCAAGTATTCCCCTTCGGAGTTTTTTATGGGTGCAAAATATTATCAGGGCTTCAGAAGCCCCAATAATGCAGAGAGAGAGGCCAGGGGATATTCTTCAGCCTGGCTTCACCATAAGGGAAGAAATAAGCATCACTTTGAATACTGGATCGACTATTCCGCTACTGAGGGAGTTGGCATGATACCGGCTAAAATGCCGGATAAATATCTGGCAGAGATGTATGTAGACAGGGTTGCGGCTTCTAAGATCTATAATAAGGGCAAGTATAAGGACGATATGCCTCTTAAATACTTCCTTAAGGGTAAGTCCAGGATAGTAATGGAAAAGAGCTCTAAGAGGATGTTGGAGCATCTTTTAAGGATGCTTGCAAGAGATGGGGAAGAGAAGACTGAGGAATATATAAGAAAAAGGCTTCTAAAGAAATTTTTCGTGCCTGCTTTTATGAGAAACTACGGACGGTAAAAAAACGGCTTTCACCTGTCAGGGAAAGCCGTTTTTTTTATTTTCTTTGACAGGGTCAATTGTCCTTTGCCTGATCTTCATCAATCGGGAGGGGATTGCTTTCATTTCCTTCCGGATCCCTTGATACATCCCTGATATCCAGCTTCACCCGGTCTATATGATTTTTATCCATATGAAGCACTTCGATCCGGGTGCCGTCCTCCAGTGTAGCTATATCTCCTTCCTCAGGTATTTTTCCTAAGGACTGGATAACAAGGCCTCCGATGGAATCATAGTTTTCTGAATTGAAATCGGTGGAAATGGCATTGTTGATATCGTCAAGCTTTAAGGAGCCGTCTAAAAGGTAAACACCGGCTTCAACCTCCTGAATAAGCTCTTCCTCATCCTCATCAAATTCATCCCTTATCTCGCCGACTATTTCCTCTATCAGATCCTCTAAGGTAATAAGTCCCACTGTAGCTCCGTACTCATCCAGAATGCATACCATACTGATATGATTTTCACGCATCTCCATCATAAGCTCAGAGGTACGTTTAAATTCCAGACTGAAATTTGCTTCTCTCATGTAATCTTTTATGGAGAAATTGTTAATGGCATCCCGGCTTAGAAAGAGTATATCCTTCATATTGATGATACCAACGATATTGTCGGTGGATTCTTCATAAACAGGATAGCGGGTATATTTTTTTTCGGTAAATATGGCAGAGAGCTCATCATAACTGCACTCAATATCCACACAGGTCATTTCGACCCTGGGGATCATAACGTCCTTTGCTAAAGAATCACCAAAGTCAACCACGTTATAGATCATTTCTCTTTCTTCACTCTCTATAACTCCGTCTTCATGAGAAACCTCAACAACTGTTCTTAACTCACTCTCGGTCATCATATTCTGGGCTTCCTTTGGATCGATGCCGAATATCTTTATAAATAAAGATGAGAGGGTATCAACAATGATAACAATAGGCGAAAGTATAAAAACGCAGAAGCTTATCACACCTGTACAGGACAGGGAAAATTTTTCGTTGAATATGGTGGCTGCGGTTTTGGGAGTTATCTCACCAAAGATAAGAATGATCAAAGTGAGAACTCCGGTAGAAATGGCAACGGAAGCACTTCCCCATATTTTCATTGCAAGAGTAGTGGAAATAGCCGAAGCTGAAAGATTGACAACATTGTTTACGACAAGAATAGTTGATAACATTTTGGATCTGTTATCAAGAAGCTTAAGTGTTTTTTTAGCTTTTTCACTGCCTTCCTCAGCCAAGGCACGAAGCTTTATCAGACTTACGGTGGTTAAGGCTGTTTCGGAAGCTGAAAAAAAACCGGATAATATGATCAATAGAATGAGTGCCACAATATAAATGGTACTGTCTATGTCCAAGAAAAAATCACCTCTCAATAGCTTATTTTAAATAGATTACACAAAACTTTAAAATAATATACATCATAGAGGGTTTACTGTCAAGAAAGCAGAAGGGGCTGTTTTTATGTGATAAAAGGAACTTTTTGGGCTTAAAAGTACTTGTAAAAGAGAATATACCTATGTTAATATTGTAATGTTTGCTGAAAATAGTTAAAGATCAGATCATACTTTATCGAGGTGAAGAAAATGGCTGAGGCAAAAGATTACGAAGAAGTAATGAATGCTGAAAAAGCAAAGACTATGGCGGAAACGGATAAGAAATGTCCCCGGTGCGGAGGGACTATGGATTTTGATCCCGCCAGTGGAGGACTTCACTGTCCTTATTGTGACTTTACCAAGGAAATCGAAGCAGCAAGAGATGAAGAGGGAAATGAAAGCGCTGCTGAGCTGGATTTTGAGACGGCAGAGCAGACCGGGAATTGTGACTGGGGT
Organism: Lachnospiraceae bacterium; assembly: GCA_024680675.1. Classification (GTDB taxonomy): domain Bacteria; phylum Bacillota; class Clostridia; order Lachnospirales; family Lachnospiraceae; genus UBA2868. Next base: position 17,150 of record JAILBX010000219.1, read on the forward strand.
GTGGCACAGAAAACAGTTACCTGTAAAAACTGCGGAGCTGTCAGTGTCTATGATGCTCTGGAGGTTGCCAATGTGTGCCCCTATTGCGGCTCCAATCAGGTAATGGAGGCCAATGATATAAATACACTTGCACCGGGCGGGGTGGTTCCCTTCAAGATCAGCTCCGATAATGCGGGAGCTCTTTTTACCGGCTGGATAAAGAGGAAGCTTTTTTGCCCTTCCAAGGCTAAGCAAAGTGCAAAAGCCGAGAGCTTTCAGGGAGTTTATCTTCCCTATTGGACCTTTGATTCCGATACCACCACAAGCTATTCCGGTGATTTCGGAAGGGACAGGAAGGTAAAAAAGGGAAACGAAGAGCGTATAGTTACCGACTGGTATCCCACAAGCGGTGTCTACAGACATTTTTTTGATGATGAGCTGGTGTGCGGTTCAAACAGACTCGATGAGGGAATACTGAATGCGATCCTGCCCTTTGACGGGAAGGATAATAAGGTATATAAACCGGAATATCTTGCAGGCTTTTCCGCCGAAAGATATTCAGTGGGCTTGAAGGACAGCTGGGAAAAGGCAAAAAATCTTATATCAGCTAAGATAAGGGGGCTGATAAGCGACAAGATCATAAGTGAAAACAGGGCTGACAGGGTAAGGAACCTTTCCTTAAGGACAAGCTATTCGAATATAAAGTATAAATATCTGCTTATGCCTGTCTGGATATCCAGCTTTACCTATAAAGGGAAGATATACCAGTTTATGGTGAACGGACAGTCAGGAAAGGTTGGAGGAAAATCTCCAATATCCGCTTTGAGAGTTTTACTTGCAATTTTGATCGCAATCGTTATAATTGTACTGTTATATTATGCAATGGGTGAATAAATTTTCACGCTTTAACTATTGGTTTCATAATATATATGCGGCATAGAATGCAGCAGAGCTTTTAAGAAAGGTTAAGAAAGGAAGTAATCAGCAATGAAAAAGAAGAATGCAATCATCACTCTTTTGGTATTTTTTGTTTGTACCGTACTGCTGGGAGTGATGGTAATATTCGGATTTGGCACGGAAAAGACAGGTGCTGCTTCGAATATTAAACTGGGTCTGGATCTGGCAGGAGGTGTCAGCATCACTTATCAGGCAGTTGGGGAAGAGGAACCATCCAATTCCGATATGAGCGATACTGTATATAAGCTTCAAAAGAGAGTTGAGGGCTATAGTACAGAGTCTCAGGTTTACAGAGAGGGTAACGATCGTATCAATATTGAAATCCCCGGAGTAGAGGATGCCAACGCAGTTTTAGAGGATCTTGGTAAGCCCGGTTCGCTTTACTTTATAAAACAGTATGATCCTGAGGGAAATGAAAACTATTCCATGACAGGTTATAAGGAAACCGGAAAGCCTAACTACACTCTTGCAAAAACAATAGAAGAGCTGGAAGCAGAGGGCTCCATAGTTCTTACAGGTACCGATGTCAGCGCTGCCCAGGCAGGCTCTTATACAAACGACATGGGAAATATTGAATATGTTGTTGAGCTGACACTTAATGATGAAGGTACAAAGAAGTTTGCTGATGCAACTACAGAGGCTGTTACAAATCATGACAGCATAATGGTCTACTATGATGGAGATGCGGTTTCTGTTCCCACGGTTCAGAGTGCAATAACCGGAGGACAGGCTCAGATCACCGGTATGAGTGATTTTGAGGAGGCAGAGAATCTTGCATCCACCATACGTATAGGTGGACTTAAGGTTGAACTTGAAGAGTTAAGGTCAAACGTTGTGGGAGCCCAGTTAGGTTCCGAGGCCATCTCCACAAGTATAAAGGCAGGTATCATTGGATTTGTTATCGTAGCGGTATTTATGGTGGTAGTCTACTTTATACCCGGCTTATGTGCAGCTCTTGCTCTTTGCCTCTATATTGCACTGGTTATGGTTCTTTTAGTACTCTTTGATGTAACCCTTACTCTTCCGGGTATGGCAGGTATAATCCTTTCCGTAGGTATGGCAGTTGATGCAAATGTTATAACCTTTGCCCGTATAAGAGAAGAGATAGCAGATGGAAAATCTGTTAAGTCAGCTATAAAGGCAGGATATGCAAAAGCCTTGTCAGCTATAATCGACGGTAATGTTACCACACTTATTGCTGCCATTGTACTGGCTATACTGGGTACAGGTTCCATCAAGGGCTTTGCGGCTACCCTGGCAATAGGTATTATTGTTTCCATGTTTACTGCTTTAGTAGTTACAAAGGCTCTTATGAACGCTTTCTTTACATTAGGTGTAAAGGACGAGAAGTTCTATGGTAAGGCTAAGGAAAGAAAGACAATAGACTTCCTTGGAAAGAGAAAGATATTTATCGGACTTTCAGTCCTTGTTATACTTGCAGGCTTTGTATGTATGGGAATAAATGCCGGCAGTGGAAAGGGAGGACTTAACTATTCTCTCGAATTCCTCGGAGGAACATCAACCAATGTAGCCTTTAATGAGGACATGAGCCTTGCGGATATAGATTCCAAGGTAGTTCCTTTAATAGAAGAAATAACAGGAGACGGTAATGTTCAGGTTCAGAAGGTTGCCGGAAGCAATGAGGTAATATTTAAGACAAGAACTCTTTCAGCAGAAGAGAGAACTGCCTTCAGTGACAAGATGGTGGAAAGCTTTGGAGTTAACGAGAATACCATAACTGCAGAGACCATCTCTTCAACCATCTCATCAGAGATGCAGGCGGATGCCATTATCGCAGTGCTTGTTTCAATAGTATTTATGCTTCTTTATATCTGGTTCAGATTTAAGGATGTAAGATTTGGCGCAAGCTCGGTAGGAGCGCTTTTACATGATGTTTTGGTTGTACTTGCCTTCTATGCATTTACCAGAGTTTCAGTGGGATCGACCTTCATTGCCTGTATGCTGACAATAGTCGGTTATTCCATTAACGCCACTGTGGTTATATTTGACAGGATCAGAGAAGCCTTAAAGGCTCAGGAAAAGGGTGAGAGTCTGGAGGATCTTGTAAACAAGTGTGTTAATCAGACTTTATCAAGAAGTATCTTTACCTCACTGACAACCTTTATAATGGTTCTGGTGCTTTACATATTGGGAGTTTCCTCCATAAGAGAATTTGCACTTCCCCTTATGGCAGGTATAATCTGCGGATGTTATTCATCCATATGTCTGGCAAGTACCTTCTGGTACCTTCTTATAACCAGGATAAAGAAAAAAGAGGCATAAAAGTAAAAAGGAAATATAATACAGTAATAAGCTGTTAAGGGGGGCCATCATTTTGATGACCTCCTTGTGTTTTATGAAGCTTATGAGCTTTGAAAAGATGGGAGAGAGGGAATAAAAGAAATGTCAAAGTGGATGGTAGTAAATAAAAAAGGGGATTTTGAGGGGATAGCAAAAAGAAATAATATTTCACCCATGTTAGCCAGGATCTTTGTCAATAAGGGTATAAGTGAGGATGAGGAGATAAGGGATTTTCTTGATTGCGATCTTTCAAAGCTTAAGGATCCCCATCTTATGAAGGATATGGATAAGGCAAGGGATATTCTTTCAAAACACATAGATGATAAAAAGAATATCCTTATCATCGGAGACTATGATATCGACGGGGTATGCTCCTCCTATATACTTAAGAGAGGTCTTTTCAGACTTGGGAACCATGCCCTGGTCAGACTTCCCCACCGCATAGCTGACGGTTACGGAATGAATATGAAAATGGTGGATGAGGCATATGATAAGGGGGTAGATATAATACTCACCTGTGATAACGGTATAGCTGCCTATGACGAGATAGAATACGCAAACAGTAAGGGAATAAAGGTAATAGTGACCGATCATCATGAGGTTCCCTTCAGTCTTACTGATACAGGAGAAAAGCTCTACAGGCTTCCCAATGCGCTGGCAGTTGTGGATCCCAAACAGGAGGATTGTCCATATCCCTTTGACGGTATCTGTGGGGGAGTAGTGGCCTTTAAGCTTATACAATGTCTTTATGAAAAGTATGGAATTGACAGGGAGGAGCTTTATGACCTGCTTCCCTATGCGGCTTTTGCCACTGTAGGTGATATTATGGAGCTTAAGGATGAAAACAGGGTAATTGTGAGCCGGGGACTTGACAGGATGAGAAGCTGCAGGGATTTTGGACTTAATGCCCTTATTGACGCCTGCAGGGTGGATAGAAAGAAATTGTCCCCCTATCATCTGGGTTATGTTTTAGGCCCTTGCATAAATGCCACAGGAAGGCTGGATTCCCCGGACCGGGCTCTGGAGCTTTTACTTTCAAAGGATCATAAGGAGGCAACTCTTATTGCATCCGAGCTTAGGACCTTTAATGATGACAGAAAATCCATGCAGGCCCTATTTACCGAGAAAGCCATAAGGCTCATTGATGAGGATGAAAGCTATAGTAAGGATACGGTTTTGGTTTTATACCTTCCGGACTGTCATGAAAGTCTTGCGGGACTTATTGCGGGAAAGCTCAGGGAAAAATATTCAAAGCCCTCCTTTGTGCTTACTGACGGTGAAAGCTGTGTCAAGGGATCGGGAAGATCCATAGAGGCCTATGATATGTTCAGCGAAATGAATAAATGCAAGGAGCTTTTTCTAAAGTTTGGAGGACATAAAATGGCTGCCGGTCTTTCCCTTGAAAAAGAAAATGTTTCAAAATTCAGGGAAAAAATAAATGCCTTCTCAAGTCTTAAGGAGGAGGATCTGGTTAATGTATATAATGCAGATATGCAGCTGCATTTTAAGGGGGCAAATCTGGCCTTTGCCAAAGAGCTTGAAAGGCTTGAACCCTATGGAAACGGCAATTCAAAACCCCTCTTTTGCGAAAAGGGCATAAGGGTGGTAGATACAAGGATATTGGGAAACAATAATAATACTCTTAAGCTGACCTTAGTACCTGAAGAGGGCATAAATGATCCTTCCTTAAGGAGGGAGGCAATGATCTTCGGAGAGGCAGACAGGCTTGAAGCGGAATTAAAAGACAGGGAGGATATTAAGATACTTTTTGAGTTATCGATCAATTCCTATATGGGTAAGGAAAGTCCCCAGCTTACAATAAAAGACTATAAGCTTTTTTAATATTTTCTTTATCCTTTAAACACAGTTTGAACACATTTGAGTATTAAGATATTATCAAGATAGTTGATAACACACCCACTATCTCCCCCTCATAAAAGGCAAGAGCTTACCCGGATTCGGGTAAGCTCTTGTGATTTCAGAAGGAAAAATGTAAAATTAAAGCTATAATAAAGATAAGCATAAGGAGGGAGGGAACTAAGCTTTATGAAAAATGCTTCTTTAGCTGAAAGGACAAAAAAGAAAAGCAAAAAGATAGTGTCCAGAGTCTTTTTTTCCCGAGGTGTTCCCATTGTGCTCTTTATCATACTGCAGGTTGTTTTTCTTGTCGCTTTTGCCTTTTATTTTCAGCTCTATTTTGAAAGATACTACCTGGTGTCAGCCTTTATGGCTCTTTTTACTGTAATATATATAATCAATCGAAACAGTAAAAATGAATTCAAGCTGGCCTGGATAATAATGATAGTATTTTTGCCCGTCTTTGGTATACTAATGTATATATATACCGTTATAAATCCCTTTACCAGGAGGCTGAAAAAAAGATATGAAAAGCATCATGGTATCGCCATGAGCATGTTAAGTTCCTGTGTGAATGAAGATATAATAAAGGGAGAAAAGAAGGAGTTTTCCCTTATTAGTAATTTTATGTGGGAGACCGGCTCTTATCCCACATATTCCGGATCGGAGATCACTTATTATGATGAGGGGGATAAGGTATTTGAAGCTATCATAGCTGAGCTTAAAAAGGCTGAGAAATATATCTTCCTTCAGTTTTTTATAATATCTCCGGGGATCTTATGGGACAGGATCCATGAAATATTGAAGGAGAAGGCAAAAGAGGGGGTGGAGGTCAGGATAATATATGACGGGACCAATACCCTTACCAATGTGACCAAAAGGTTCAGGGAGACTTTAGAGGCAGAAAACCTTAAGACAAGGGTGTTTTTGCCGGTCCGTCCCTTGTTTTCCACCAATATGGACTTTAGAAATCACAGAAAGATAGTTATAGTCGATGGGAAGGCGGCCTTTACCGGAGGCTGCAATATAGGGGATGAATATGCTAACATAATCGAAAGATTCGGTCACTGGAAGGATTGCGGGGCCTTAATAAAAGGGACTGCGGTAAACACCTTTGTAGCAATGTTTCTTGAAAGCTGGGCTCTTTGCGTAAAGAAGGCGGGGACTGAGGATTACAGGAGATTTTCCTTTGAGTCCTCAGAGGAGTTCCCTGCAGCTGAAGGAAGCTACCTTATCCCCTATGGAGACGATCCCTTTAACCACTTTGACATAGCAGAGGAGCTATATAATCATATTATCAGAAGGGCTCAAAAATATATCTATATAATGACCCCCTATTTTGTCATAGACAATGAAATGCTGAACAGTCTTTGCTTTGCCGCAAGGAGCGGAGTGGATGTCAGGATAGTATTACCTCATATTCCGGATAAGAAGCTTCCCTATTGTGTGGCCCATACTTTTTTTGAAAGACTTTTGAGGGCGGGAGTTAAGATATATAAGTATACTCCCGGCTTTATCCATTCAAAGGTGGTGCTTTCCGATAATAAAAAGGCTGTGGTCGGTACGGTGAATTTTGATTTCAGAAGCCTTTATCATCATTTTGAGGACGGACTCTTTATTTACAAAGATCCGGTGATAAAGGATATAAAGAGGGACTTTAAGGCTGTCTTTGAGAGCTCTGAGATCATAAGCTATGAGGCCTACGCCAGGATGCCTTTATGGTATAAAATTTCAGGAGGTCTCTTTAAGGTTCTTGAGTCCCTGATATAACAATATTTAAGTTTAAAGAATATTTGCTTTGATCATAATTATAAAGGAGTGGGAATATGGAAAGGATAAGAGATTTAGGATCCCTGCTTAAGGGGCTTGATTATAAACTGCTTAGGGGAAGCGTGGATAAGAAGATAAGCGAGGTGGTCTATGATTCAAGAAAGCTTAAGGAGGGCTGCCTTTTTATCTGCATTAAGGGAGCAAATTTCGATGGCCACAGCAAGGCTTTGGAGGCTTGTGAAAAAAAGGCCGCAGCCATAGTTGTTGAAGATGAGGTAGAGCTGCCAAAAGACAGTGATATAACGGTTATAGCCCTTAAGGATACAAGGCTTGCCATGGCTTATATATCTGCAGCTTTCCATGATCATCCCGCAAAAAAGCTTAAGGTTATAGGGATCACGGGTACCAAGGGAAAGACCACGACTACCTACCTTGTTAAGAATATCCTTGAGCTTGCCGGTTATAAGGTGGGACTTATCGGAACCATAGAGATCATAATAGGGGATGAACATATACATGCTCAAAATACTACTCCCGAGTCATATGTTATTCAGGAATATTTCGAGAGAATGCTTGAAGAAGGAATAGAGGTCGTTGTTATGGAGGTTTCCTCCCAGGCTCTTATGCTTAAGAGAACCGCTGCCATTGATTTTGATATGGGTATATTTACAAATATAGAGGCAGATCATATCGGACCCAATGAGCATAAGGATTTTGATGATTATCTTAAATGCAAGAGCCTGCTCTTTAAACAGTGTAAGCTGGGAATAGTAAATAAAGATGACAGGCATGTTGAGGATATACTTAAGGGACACAGCTGTCAGGTGGAGAGCTTTGGTATGTCTGAAGGGGCGGATTTAAGGGCTGAAAACATAAGGCTTATTAATGAAAAGGGTACTCTTGGAGTGGAATTTGATACAAGGGGTCTATGTGAGCTTCATGCTTACACAGATACTCCGGGAAAGTTCAGCGTTTATAATGCTCTGTGCGCAATAGCCATTTGCAGGCATTTTAATATAGACAATGAGGATATATTAATGGCCCTGAAAAATGCCAGGGTCAAGGGAAGAGCGGAAATGGTGAAGATATCCAAAAAATTTGCTCTTATGATAGATTATGCCCATAATGCAATGGCTCTTGAAAGCCTTTTGTCCTCCTTAAAGGAGTATTCTCCTAAGAGACTTGTATGTCTTTTCGGATGTGGGGGCAACAGGGCAAAGAGCAGAAGGTATGAAATGGGAGAGGTTTCGGGAAGGCTCAGCGATTTTACTGTTATAAGCTCAGATAATCCAAGATTTGAGGAACCCCTGGATATTATAAGGGATATTGAGGAGGGTATACTAAAAACCAAGGGTGAATATATTAAGATCCCCGACAGAAAAGAGGCAATAAAATATGTTATCGAAAATGCCAAAGAGGGGGATGTCATAGTGCTTGCGGGTAAGGGCCATGAGGATTATCAGGAGATAAAGGGGGTAAAGTATCCCATGGATGAAAGGCTGCTTATAAGTGAGGTATGTAAGGAAATTAACTATATTCAATAATGAAGAATAGGGTATAATAAAGATATGAATGATAAATATGATCCTGAAATATTAGAGAAGATATGTGAGATAGGAAGGCGTATGTATAACCGGGAAATGGTTGCCGCAAATGACGGGAATATTTCCGTAAGGTTAAGTGACGGGGCCATAGTCTGTACCCCTACGGGTGTATCAAAGGGCTTTATGAAGCCTGAAATGCTGACTATTATAGATGAAAAAGGAAATATACTAAGGGCAGCTGAAGGCTATAAACCTTCCTCTGAGATCAAAATGCATTTAAGGGTTTATGAAAGAAGGAGGGATATTCAGGCGGTTGTTCATGCCCATCCTCCCTATGCAACCACCTTTGCCTGCATGGAGAAGGAGCTTGAAAAGCCTATAATGACAGAAGCGGTGGTGTCCCTTGGAAGGGTACCCTTAGCTCCCTATGCAACTCCCTCAACAAAGGAGGTTCCCGATTCCATTGAAGGTCTTGTGATGGATCATAACGCCTTACTCTTAAGCCATCATGGGGCTCTTACCTATGGTGAGTCCCTGGAAAAGGCCTATATGCTTATGGAATCGGTGGAGTTTTATGCAAGGCTGCTTTATCAGACGGAGACCCTTGGGGGAGCAGAGACCATTAAAGGGGAGGCTCTTTTGAAGCTTAAAAATTTAGTATATTAAAAGAGATAAATATCCATAATACTTCGCTTATTACCAATTTACCAATGAAAGGAAAAAGAAAGCATGAAAAAGATTCAAATGCCAAAAGAAAAGAAACCCATTTTATGGAGGGATAGAAAAAGGACATTTTTGGGACTGCCCCTTAGCTTTACCATCTATTCCGTAGATGAAGAAAGACTTTTTATCGAAAGGGGATTTTTCACCAAAGAGGAGGATGAGGTAAGACTTTACAGGATAATGGACTTTTCTCTTAAAAGGAAGCTGGGACAGAGGATATTCGGAGTGGGAACCATTTGCTGCCGATCCTCGGATAAAACCCTGAATAATTTTGAAATAGTAAATGTAAAGAGACCTAAAGAGGTAAAGGAGCTCCTGGCTCAGCTGACAGAACAGGAGAGGATCAGAAAGCATGTCACCTCCAGAGAATTTTTGAAGGATTCGGATAAAAATGAGCTTGAGGAGGATATCCTTAGGGGAGAAGAGCTGCTGGAGCCGGAAGAGGAAGCAGAGGGGGCAGCCGATAACGATATTTCGGAGGATGAAGAATAAAGATAAAAAAATATTGCAAGAGGCCTGCAATTATGCTACAATGCATAAGTTGCAGGCTGTTTTTTTATGAACAGCCAATATCATACACGTCTGTTGATTTTGAGGCAGGTGTCCTTTACAGAGTCTTGAAGCTTTTTGCAAAGCCCTTAAGGATTTCCGAAAAATAAGATGCAGGCGGAAGAAAAACCAATGGAGGTAAGAAAAATGAGTGTTATTTCAATGAAGCAGCTTTTAGAGGCAGGTGTACATTTCGGACACCAGACAAGAAGATGGAACCCTAAGATGGCTCCCTATATCTATACCGAGAGGAACGGTATCCATATCATCGATCTTCAGAAATCGGTAGGAATGGTAGATGATGCTTATAATGTAATAGCAGATATCACATCACAGGGTGGAACGATCCTTTTCGTAGGGACCAAGAAGCAGGCTCAGGATGCCATAAAGACAGAGGCTGAGCGTTGCGGTATGTATTATATAAATGAAAGATGGCTTGGAGGAATGCTTACAAACTTCAAGACTATCCAGTCAAGAATAAAGAGACTTAAAGAGATAGAGACCATGTCAGAGGACGGAACCTTTGATGTGCTTCCCAAGAAAGAGGTTATAGGCCTTAAGAAGGAATGGGAGAAGCTTGAGAAGAACCTTGGTGGTATCAAGGATATGAAGAGGATACCCGATGCTATATTTATCGTAGATCCCAAGAAGGAGCATATCTGTGTTCAGGAGGCTCACGCCCTTGGTATAACTCTTGTGGGAATATCTGATACAAACTGTGATCCCGAAGAGCTTGATTATGTTATTCCCGGAAACGATGATGCCATCAGAGCAGTAAAGCTTATTGTTTCAAAAATGGCTGATGCTGTTATAGAGGCAAGACAGGGCGAAAGCGAGTCTATGCAGGATGCTGCTATGGCTGAGGTTGAGGCTGAAATGGCAGCTGACCAGGCAGCTCCCACAGACATAGAAGAGGTGGCTGCTGCTGAGCAGGAATAATTAAGGGTAGATTGAAAAAGGTATTTTGAAATATAAGGAGAAAGATAATGGCTAATATAACAGCTTCAATGGTAAAAGAATTACGTGAGATGACAGGCGCAGGAATGATGGATTGTAAGAAGGCGCTTGGTGAAACAGATGGAGATATGGATGCAGCAGTGGAATTTCTTCGTAAGAAAGGTCTTGCCGGAGCAGAGAAGAAGGCAGGAAGAATAGCTGCTGAGGGTATTGTTGATACCTGTCTTGTGGATGATGACAAGAAGGGTGTAGTTGTAGAGGTTAATGCAGAGACTGATTTCGTTGCAAAGAACGAAAAGTTCAGAACCTTTGTTTCAGAGGTTGCAGCCCAGGCAGTTTCCACAGAGGCAAAGGATATCGACAGCTTTTTGGCAGAGCCTTGGAAGCTTGATACATCTATGACTGTAAGCGAAAAGCTTTCATCTATGATATCCATAATCGGTGAGAATATGCACATCAGAAGATTTGAGCAGGTATGTGAGGATAAGGGCTTTGTTGTTTCCTATATACATGCCGGCGGAAAGATCGGTGTTCTTGTGGATGTGGAAAGTGATACAGTAAATGATGCAGTTAAGGAAATGGGTAAGAACCTGGCTATGCAGATAGCTGCTTTATCACCTAAATTCACAAAGAACAGTGAAGTTGATGCTGATTATATTGAAAAGGAAAAGGAGATCCTTAAGGCTCAGATCATGAATGATCCCAAGGAGTCTTCAAAGCCTGAAAAGGTTATTGAGGGTATGATAAAGGGACGTATCAATAAAGAGCTTAAAGAGATAGTTCTTATGGATCAGACCTATGTTAAGGCTGAGGACGGAAAGCAGAGTGTTGAGAAGTATGTTGAAGAGGTTGCAAAGGCAAACGGAGCAAATATCAACATCAAGGGCTTTGTTCGTTTCGAAACAGGAGAAGGTCTTGAAAAGAAGAATGAGGACTTTGCAGCAGAGGTTGCAGCTCAGATGAACAAGTAAGCTATAGTTTAAGAAATGGAGTGCATATGAAAACTGCCAGTGATAAGAACATACCTTATAAGATATATCTTAAGGAGAATGAAATACCTACCGAATGGTACAATGTAAGGGCCGACATGAAGGAAAAGCCTGCCCCTTTGCTGAATCCACAGACCTTAGAGCCCATGACGGCAGAGGAGCTTTCCCATGTTTTCTGTGAGGAGCTTGTAAAGCAGGAGCTTGACAATGATACGGCTTATATAAAGATCCCCGAGGAGATCGTGGATTTCTATAAGATGTATCGTCCTTCACCTCTTGTAAGGGCCTACTGTCTTGAGGAAAAGCTTCAGACTCCCGCAAAGATCTATTATAAGTTTGAGGGTAACAATACAAGCGGATCACATAAGTTAAATTCTGCTATTGCCCAGGCCTATTATGCAAAAAAGCAGGGTCTTAAGGGTGTTACCACCGAAACAGGTGCGGGACAGTGGGGAACAGCCCTTTCAATGGCCTGTTCCTATCTCGGACTGGATTGTAAGGTTTATATGGTTAAGGTTTCCTATGAACAGAAACCCTTTAGAAGGGAGGTTATGAGAACCTTTGGCGCATCGGTTACTCCTTCCCCTTCCATGGAAACCGAAATAGGAAAGAAGATATTAAGCGAGCATCCGGGAACCACCGGAAGTCTTGGCTGTGCTATTTCCGAAGCAGTTGAGAAAGCAGTATCCTCTGAGGGCTACAGATATGTTTTGGGAAGCGTGCTTAACCAGGTTTTACTGCATCAGTCCGTTATCGGATTAGAGACGAAAAGAGCCCTGGATAAGTATGATGTAAAGGCGGATATAGTTATAGGCTGTGCCGGAGGCGGATCAAATCTCGGTGGACTTATCTCACCCTTTATGGGAGAAAAGCTGAGAGGAGAGGCTGATTACAGGATAATTGCAGTTGAGCCTGCAAGCTGTCCTTCTCTTACAAGAGGAAGATATGCTTATGACTACTGCGATACCGGTATGGTTTGTCCTTTAGCCAAGATGTATACTCTCGGATGTGATTATATACCTGCACCAAATCATGCAGGAGGCTTAAGATATCATGGAATGAGCTCTATTTTATCAAAGCTTTATGATGACAAGCTTATGGAGGCAGTTTCCGTAACCCAGACAGAGGTCTTTAAGGCTGCTGAGGAATTCGCAAGGGTAGAGGGAATCCTTCCGGCTCCTGAAAGCGCTCATGCAATAAAGGTTGCCATGGATGAAGCCCTTAGATGTAAGGAAAGCGGAGAAGAAAAGAACATTGTCTTTGGTCTTACGGGAACAGGGTATTTTGATATGGTTGCTTATGAGAAGTTCCATGACGGTCTCATGGAAAATTATATTCCTACGGATGATGAGCTTGAAATCGCCTGGAAAAAGCTTCCAAAGGTAGACAGATAAGAGGGTAATTCCCTTTATTTTGTAAATAAGTACTTGTAAAAAACAGTAACTGGTGATATATTTGTTAGGTTGAGTTTACTGTTTCCTGATTGATACGGTAATATTTGGCCATGTAATGAGATTAAGAGATGGTCCTCTGTTCATTGATATATGAGATACTGAACAAGAACGTCCGAAGATTAGAAGGAGGTCGCTATGAACGACATTATTAAGAACATTGAAGCAGAACAGCTTAAGGAAAACATTCCTGACTTTAATATCGGAGATACCGTTAAGGTATATGCAAAGATTAAAGAGGGAAACCGTGAAAGAATACAGGTCTTTGAAGGAACTGTTTTAAAGAGACAGGGCGGATCCAACAGAGAGACCTTTACCGTTAGGAAAAACTCAAACGGTGTTGGTGTTGAGAAGACCTGGCCTTTACATTCTCCCAACGTTGATAAGATCGAGGTTGTTAGAGAGGGTAAGGTTAGAAGAGCTAAGTTATTCTACTTAAGAGACAGAGTAGGTAAGAAAGCTAAGGTCAAAGAAAAGGTAAAATAAAAACTAACCCGTCTGAGATCCGGAAAGAGGATTTTAGGCGGGTTTTTTGGATTTTAAGAAGTAAGATCACAGTTTAAGGAGAAAAATATGTCCGGATTAGAGAGTGCAAGAGAAAAGATCAATGAGATCGACAAAAAAATGGAAAAGCTCTTTGAAGAGAGAATGATGATAAGTAAGGAAATAGCTCTGTATAAAAGGGAAAAGGGCCTCTCTGTTAAGGATCATGCCAGAGAAGAGGAAATGATCAAGCGTAACAGAGGACTTGTGGATAATAAGGAAATAGAAGGCTATTATGTTGATTTTCTAAGGAGTATAGTCAACCTGTCCTGTTCCTACCAGGAAAAGGTAATGGAGGGTATCAGGGTTGCCTATAGCGGAGTTGAGGGAGCCTTTGCCCATATAGCAGCCAAGAAGCTTTTTCCAAACGCGGAATTTGTACCCTATTCGGATTTTTCCAGAGCCTATAAGGCAGTTGAGGAGGGAAAAGAGGACTGCGTTGTCCTGCCTATAGAAAACAGCTTTGCAGGGGATGTGGGGACTGTTATGGATCTGATGTTCTTTGGGGATCTTTTTGTAAACCAGGTGACGGATATAGATATAGAGCAGAATCTTATAGGAATAAAGGGTGCTTCTCTTGAAACAATAAAGACTGTCGTAAGTCATCCCCAGGCCCTTGAACAGTGTGATGAATTTATAGAAAGCAGGGGCCTTGAAGAGGTGACCTATTCAAATACAGCTCTTGCGGCAAAGTATGTAAAAGAAAAAAATGACAAGAGTATTGCGGCCATTGCTTCTCATGAAACAGCTGAGCTCTACGGGCTTGATATCATTGAAAGGGGAATAAATACAAGCAGCAACAATACAACGAGGTTTGCGGCCTTTTCAAGATCCCAGAATAAGCCTGTGCTGGTGGGTAAAAGAGATAACGAGAATTTCATTCTTGTGTTTACAGTCAGAAATGAAGCCGGAGCCTTAGCTCAGACTCTTAACATAATAGGCGCCCATGGCTTTAATATGAGAAGCTTAAGAAGCAGACCCATGAAGGATCTTTTATGGAGCTACTATTTCTATATTGAAGCAGAGGGAAATATCAATACCCAAAACGGTGAGGATATGTTAAGGGAGCTTTCTGTTTTTTGCGCCAAGCTAAAGCTTGTGGGTTCTTATCTGGATTGAGGGGAGAGCAGGGATAATGAAGATCATAGTTATAAACGGTCCCAATATAAATATGTTAGGTATCAGGGAACCGGATATTTATGGCAGGGAAAGCTATGAAGATCTGAAAAAGCTTGTGAAGGACTATTGTGATGATAATGATATAGAGCTTGAGATATATCAGTCCAATCATGAGGGCTGTCTGGTGGATAAGATACAGGAGGCATATTTTAATAAGGCAGATGGAATAGTTATAAATCCCGGAGCCTATACCCATACCTCAATAGCTATAATGGATGCCATAAAGGCGGTAAAGCTTCCTACGGTGGAGGTTCATATTTCCAAGCTGGATGAAAGGGAGGATTTCAGACAGGTAAGCTATATAGGAAGGGTTGCCATTAAAACCGTTATCGGAGAGGGTATAGAGGGGTATGTGACTGCCATTAAGGAAATATGCTCTTATAAAGGTGAAAAATGATAGTAAATATTAAACCATCAAAACTTAAGGGAAGGATAAGAGCTCCATATTCTAAAAGCCTGGCTCACAGAATGCTCATATGTGCCGCTTTGGCCAAAGGAGAGAGCTGTATAGAGGGCATAGCCAAAAGCGAGGATATGCTGGCGACTCTTGACTGTATAGAAGGACTTGGGGCTTTGTACAGGCTGGAAGGGGATATTGCTTACATAAAGGGGACAGGGGAAGTAAAAAAAGAAGCCTCTTTTGACTATGTGGTATTTCCCTGCAGGGAAAGCGGTTCCACCTTAAGGTTTTTGATCCCCCTGGCAATGATCTGCAGAGGAAAGGTACGTTTTAAAGGACAGGAAAGGCTTTTTAAAAGGGGAATATCGGTATATGAAGATATATTTACCCAAAACGGAAACGATATTGAGCTTAAAAAATATGAGGATCATATAGATATAAGCGGAAGCTTAAAGGCCGGCTCCTATACCCTTAGGGGAGATGTGAGCTCCCAGTTTATATCAGGCCTTATGTTTGCACTGCCTCTCCTTGAGTCTGACAGTATGATAAGGGTGACAGAACCGGTTGAAAGCCGTTCTTATATAGATATAACCCTTGAGGTATTGAAGCTTTTCGGAGTGGATATAGAGGAAAGAGAAAAAAACCTTTTTTATATCAAGGGAGCTTCAGTCTATAAGGCCTATAAGGGAAAGGTAGAGGGAGACTGGTCCAATGCTGCTTTTTTATATGCCTTTAACTCCTTTGGAAATGCCATTGAGCCTGAGGGTTTAAATGATAACAGTAAACAGGGAGACAGGGTTTGCAGGCAGCTTCTGTTAAAGGGAGAGGGCCTTAAGGATCTGACTAAGCTAAAGGCCAAAGGCAGAGAGGAGGATTTGAGTCAGGCAGTGGATATATCTGACTGCCCGGATCTTGGGCCGGTACTTTTTGCGGCATATGCAGGAATGCATGGGGGACGCTTTATCGGAACAAGGAGACTTAAGATCAAGGAAAGCGACAGAGCTCTGGCTATGAAAGAGGAGCTGGAAAAATTCGGTATAGAAATGGATATTTTTGAAAACTCCGTTAATATATATAAGGGAGAACTTAAAGAACCATGTGAGCACCTTATGGGACACAATGATCATAGAATAGTTATGGCACTTTCCATACTCTGTTCTCTTACGGGAGGAGTGATAGAAGGGGCTGAAGCCGTCAGAAAAAGCTATCCTGATTTTTTTAAGGATATGAAGGATCTGGGACTGGAGGTAGAAATTGAAGTTTAACAGTGACAGCAGGATTTTAATTGTTGGTTTAGGCTTAATGGGAGGAAGCTATGCCCAGGCCTTTAGTTTAAAGGGATATGAAGTCGGAGCAGTGGCAAGGAGACAGGAAACTATAGACTATGGTCTTGAAAATGGACTTATATCATCCGGAGTCACAGAGGTGACAAGAGAATATGTTGAAAAATTCGATATCATAGTATTCGCCCTGTATCCCCATACCTTTATTGAGTGGATAGAAAAATATCAGGATTATTTTCATCCCGGAGTATTACTGACTGATGTTACGGGAGTTAAGGAAAGCGTAGTATATAAGGTTCAGTCCATATTAAGAGAAGATGTGGAGTTTGTGGGAGCCCATCCCATGGCAGGAAGAGAAGTCAGCGGCGTTAAGTATGCCACAAAGGATATTTTTAAGGGCGCCAATTATATTGTTACGCCAACAGAAAAAAATACCGGGGAGGCAATAGAAGCCTGTAAGGAAATAGGAAGGACCCTGGGCTGTAAAACAATAAAGACCCTAAGCCCAAAGGAGCATGATGAGATGATAGGCTTTTTGTCCCAGCTTACCCATTGCATAGCTGTTTCATTAATGGTTTGCAAGGAGTCGGAACATTTGGTAGACTACACAGGGGACTCCTTTAGAGATCTGACAAGGATAGCCAGAATAAATGATGAAATGTGGAGTGAGCTTTTTCTGCTTAACAAGGAGGAACTGCTTAGGCAGATGGATCTCTTTAGTGAAAAGTTCAATGAGTTAAGATCCTATATTGAAAATGATGACAGAGAAGGAATGAGAGATATCATGAGGCTTGCTACAAAGAGAAGAGGATTTTTTGATAAAAACAAGTGATCTTTCATGATAAATGAGGAGGCATATTATGGAATTTAAAAGAAAGTTACCGGCAACAACAGAGGTTAAGGCTATGTATCCCTTATCCGAGGCTCTTGCCCAAAGAAAGGCAGAGAATGACAAGGAGATAAGGAAGATCTTTACGGGAGAGGATGACAGGCTCCTGCTTATAATAGGTCCATGTTCTGCAGACAGAGAGGATGCTGTTTTAGAATATATGTTAAGGCTTAGGGACTTAAGCGAAGAGGTCAAGGATAAGATACTTATAGTTCCAAGGATCTATACCAATAAGCCAAGGACTACGGGTGAAGGCTATAAGGGTATGATGCATCAGCCCGATCCGAATGCCTCACCTGATATGTTAAGGGGGATAATCGCCATAAGAAAGCTTCATTTGAATGCTCTTGAACAGACCGGCTTTTCCTCGGCGGATGAAATGCTGTATCCTGAGAATCATAACTATCTGGATGATCTTCTTTCCTATGTTGCCGTAGGAGCCAGATCTGTGGAGGATCAGCAGCACAGGCTGACTGCCAGCGGACTTACCATACCTGTAGGAATGAAAAATCCTACAAGTGGAGATATAAATGTTATGATGAATTCCATATTTGCTGCCCAGCACCCTCATACCTTTGTATATACAGGCTGGGAGGTGGCAACCAAGGGAAATCCCTTGGCCCATGCTATTTTAAGAGGGTCTGTGAACAAGCATGGAAGAAGTATTCCCAATTATCATTATGAGGATCTTATGATATTAAAGGAAGCCTATGAAGAAAGCGGATTGTTGAATCCGGGAGTTATAATAGACACCAATCATAACAATTCCGGCAAGCTCTTTAATGAACAGCCGCGTATAGCCAAGGAGGTTCTTCACAGCACAAGACACTGCGAGGATATAAAGAAAATGGTCAAGGGTCTTATGATAGAGTCCTACCTGGTGGATGGATGCCAAAAGCCTGATGCGGAAAACAAGATCTATGGAAGATCAATTACAGATCCCTGTCTTGGCTGGGAAAAGACCAAAACTCTTATCAGGGAAATAGCAGAGTTAAGATAAGGAAAAGCTTAATGATATTTGGTAAAAAAGATGACTTCAGTACTCTTACCTTCAGAAAAAGAAGCAGGGTAAAAATAGAGACCAATCAAATATATGATATTATTTTGTGGGTCATTGGTATTCTTGTTGCTGTATTTTTGGGCGTGACTTTAGTTTACTTTTACGGTCTCAGAATAAATATGGTGGGAAGCTCCATGGAACCTGTCCTTTATAACGGACAGGGAGTGCTTTTGGATAGAGTAACATACCGTTTTACCGCCCCCAAAAGAGGTGATGTGATAGCCTTTTATCCAAACGGCAACAGTAAGTCCCATCTGTATATTAAAAGGGTTATCGGTTTGCCGGGTGAGACAATTCAGATAAAGGATTACTATGTGTATATAAACGGTATGAGATATTTTATGGATCTTTCGGAATATACCTATGAAGCAGGTGTGGCAGAAAATGAGATAGTATTAAAGGAGGATGAATACTTCGTGCTGGGGGATAACAGAGAGAATTCGGAGGATTCAAGAAGTGCCAACATAGGGAATGTAACAAGGAGCATGATAATCGGCAAAGCCTGGCTCCATCTGAAAACGTCAAAAGCAAAAATGGGGTTGATAGAATAATGGAATACCAGTGGTTTCCGGGACATATGACCAAGGCCTTCCGTATGATGCAGGAGGATATAAAGCTCATAGATCTGGTGATCGAGCTATTGGATGCAAGAGTCCCGATAAGCAGTAAAAATCCTGATATAGACAAGCTTGCAAAGGGAAAATCAAGACTTATAGTTTTGAATAAATATGATCTGGCGAATGAAAGCGAAAGCAGATATTTTGAAACCATGTATGAGGAAAGAGGCTTTACGGTTGTCAAAAGTGATTGTCGAAACAGGGGAAATGTTAAAAAAATAAGTGATGCTGTAGAGATAGCAAACAGAGAAAAGACGGAAAAGAACAGGAAGAAGGGGATAATAAACAGACCTGTCAGAGCCATGGTGGTGGGAATACCAAATGTTGGAAAGTCCACCCTTATTAATTCACTTTCAAATAAAGCCAGCGCAAAAACAGGTAACAAGCCCGGGGTTACAAGAGGTAAGCAGTGGATCAGACTTAATAAGCAGATCGAGCTTTTAGATACTCCCGGGGTATTATGGCCTAAGTTTGAAGATAAGGAAACCGGCCTGCGTCTTGCTCTTATAGGAACAATAAATGATGATATAATAGATCATGTTGAACTGGCCATGTCCCTGATCGGGATATGTCTTGAATCCTACAGTGATGCTTTTATCAAAAGATACGGCCTGGAGCCCCGGGAGATCCTTGAAAGCCAAAATACAGGGAATCCTTCCCTTAACATTCTTGAAATGATCGCAAAAAAGAGAGGGGCCCTGCTTAAGGGCGGTGATTACGATCTTTTAAAGGCTGCAAGACTTTTGCTTTCGGATTTCAGAAGCGGAAAGCTTGGCAGGATAACTCTGGATGGGAGACCGGATAATGGATAAAAGGACTGCCGCAGGGAAAAAAAATCAAAAAAAAGGGTCAGAAGGAAGTAAGAAGCTTATGGAGTTTAGTCTTTTTGTCTTCCTTGTATTGGCCATATCCTATATACTGGTAACCTTTGTAACCCAAAGGACAAGGGTTAACGGGACATCTATGGAAAGCACATTATACGACGGCGATAACATTATGATGGATAAGCTGTCCTATCGTTTCAGGTCTCCAAGGAGAAAGGAGATCGTCTGTTTTTATTCTGCCAATAAAAAAGAGATACTTATAAAAAGGATCATAGGCCTTCCGGGAGAAAGGGTAAAGATAGAAAAGGGAAGTATATATATTGACGGAAAGCTTTTAAACGATTATATCGGCGGTCTTAACTATGCAGGCATAGCCGCAGAGGAAATAAGACTTGGAGAGGATGAATATTTCTGCCTGGGGGATAACAGGGGAGCCAGTATAGATTCAAGGTATGCCGAGATCGGAAATGTGAAAAGGGAAGACATGCTGGGAAGGGCTTTTTTACTGTATTATCCCTTTAACAGGATAAGAATAGTAAAGTAAAGAGTTTGATTGGGAAGGCTTAAGGCGGTGAAGAATTTGAAGAGCGTAAATGAAATAAAGGATGAATATTCAGAGCTTAAGGAAGAGGCTTTAGAGCTTTTTATAAAGGAATATATGCAGGATGAGAGAAGTGCTGTAAAAGCCCTTGTGAAGAGGGCTGAGAAGTCCCTGGAAAGGTACCGGAAAGAGCTGCTTCGAACGGAAGAGATGAAAAGCTATGAGCATAAGTATTCAGACTTTCAGTATATCTGCGGTATTGATGAGGTGGGAAGAGGCCCCTTGGCAGGTCCGGTAGTAGCCGGAGCCGTAATATTAAAAAAAGATTGTGATATACTTTATATTAACGATTCCAAAAAGCTTTCCCCTGCAAAAAGAGAAGAGCTTTATGATCGGATAATGGATGAGGCTTTAGCTACAGGCTTTGGACTGGTTTCAAATGAAAGGATAGATGAGATAAATATCCTCCAGGCTACCTATGAGGCAATGCGTCAGGCTATTCAGAATCTTAAGATAAAACCCGATATATTATTAAATGATGCAGTAACCATTCCTGAGGTTACTATAAAACAGGTACCCATAATAAAGGGGGATGCCAAGAGTATTTCCATAGCGGCTGCCAGTATCATAGCCAAGGTTAAAAGAGACAGGCTTATGGTGGAGTATGATAAGGAATATCCCGGATACAGCTTTGCAGCCAATAAAGGCTATGGGTCAAAAGAGCATATAAATGCCATAAAAACTCTGGGACTAACTCCTATACACAGAAGAACATTCACAGGGAATTTTGTATGAGTTTTTTTAGTAATATTGCAGATCTTAATAATCTATTATCTCCGGGTTCAGGCCTAAAGACGGAAAAGAAGACCAGTGTTCCCCTAAGAGCAGAGTCTTCCGAAAAAAATTCCGGATTAAAAAGCGGAGATCTCGTATCCGGGGAGGTTGTAAATGTTGATGGGGACAAGGTAAAACTAAAGCTTTCCGGAGACAGGTTTATAGATGCTAAGCTTGAGACGGGAGCCTCTGTCAACAAGGGTCAGACCATGTCCTTTGAGGTAAGAAGCGACAGTGGTCAAACCTCCTTAAGACCCTTATATTCAAACCTGTCAGGAGCAACTCCCCAGGCATATCAGGCTTTATCCGCAGCGGGGCTTTCCCCCTCAGAAAGTAATATCTCCATGGTAAATGCCATGATGGAGGAGGGAATGTCTGTCAATAAGGAAGCCCTTTTGGCAATGCTTAAGGATGTAAGCTCATATCCATCATCAGATCCTGCTAGCATAGTACAGCTGAATAAGCTTGGCATACCGGTTAATGAGGTAAATATAGGCCAGCTTGAAAATTATAAAAACCTGGAATACCAGATACTTGGAGATGCCGATGAGCTTTCAAAGGGTATCAGTGAAATGATAAAGGGGGATGTGAACGAAAAGGTCAACAGTGATATCCTTTCTCTGCTAGCCGGCCTGGATAGTGACTTGGAGGAAGGATCAGCTATAAAAGAACTTACAGATCAGCTAAAGGAGCTTTCTAAGGAAGCTCCAAAAGAAAATGAGGGAGCTTTAAAGGACACAAATGATGAGATGGCTTCCTTAAAGGATCAGGCAGTAAAGGCTCAAGGAGATGTCCCAAACCTTAAAGAAGGGGATACTTTAAGCGGCAGGGAAGTTCAGTCAGCGACTGTCAGGGAGGGGGAGCTCCTTAAGGAGGGCTTAAAAGCTGACAGCCTTCTTAGTGAAGGGAATATGAGCCTTAAGGATGAAGAACTTTTGGGGACAGCAGATCAGGCAGTAAAGGCATCTGAAGGAGATAGCTCAAAGTATGGCAGTATCCTTAAGGAAATGGCGGATGATATATCGGCTCTCGGGATCCATAATGAAAAAACAGATGAGCTCTCAAAGGGAAGCATTAGCAGAGAAGATCTTTTAAGACTTGTGAATGAGCTTTTAAAGCTTGATAAGTCAGACAGTAAATTTAAGGGACTTGAGGAGTCTCTAAGTAAGCTTTTGTCAAATGATGACTTTAAAAACACCATAAGAGAGGCTCTTATGGATAAATTCACCATAAATCCCAAGGAGATCTCAGGGGAGGGAAGCATAAATGAGCTTTATAAAAAGCTTTTAAGTCATACTGACAAGATAACTCAGATGCTTAGCGAAAACGGTAAGGCTGACAGTCAGCTTATGGATCATGCAGCTAATATCAAAAACAATGTAAGCTTTATGAATGACTTAAACCAGATGATGCAGTATGTCCAGCTTCCTTTGAAAATGGCCAGGGAAAATGCCCATGGAGATCTTTATGTATATACAAAGAAAAAGAATCTAATGAGTAAGGATGGCAGGGTAAGCGCACTTTTGCATCTGGATATGGAAAACTTAGGTCCTATGGATGTTTATGTTGCCATGGAAAATACAAGGGTAAATACCCATTTTTATATGCAGGATGATGAAACCCTGGACTTTATACTTGCAAATATCGATATACTGGATAAAAGGCTTAAGGATAAGGGATATGATATGCATACCACCGTTACCAGCAAGGACATAAAAGAGGATAAGGGAATAGTTGATACATTTTTGGAAAATGCATCAAAGGAGGGCTCTGTAAGCAGGAAGGTATCAAAATTCTCTTTTGATGTAAGAGCCTGAACCGGGGCTTGCATAAAGGGGTGACAGAAAATGGCTGACAGGGATAAGGATAAGAAAAAAGTAAAGACAGCGGTGGCTTTGGAATATGATCCCAATGATACCGCACCTAAGATAGTAGCCACCGGTAAGGGGGCCATAGCAGAAAAGATAATTGAAAAGGCTAAGGAGGCAGACGTGCCTCTTCATGAGGATTCAAAGCTTGCGGAAACTCTGTCAAAGCTTGAAATAGGCGACTATATACCACCAGAGCTTTATGCTGTGGTGGCGGAGATACTGGTCTTTGTGGATGAAATGGAGAAGATAAGAGGAAAGCTTGGAAGAAGGGAAAGTTAACAAGAGAAGGATTGGAAAAAAATACGAGGATATGGCGGCAGAATATTTAAGCTCCCGGGGTCTTAGAATACTTTGCACAAATTTCAGGTCAAGGCAGGGAGAGATAGATATTGTGGCAAAGGAAGGCTTAACAGTTGTTTTTTGCGAGGTTAAGTACAGAAGGAACAGGGGACTGGGTCTGCCCTCAGAGGCTGTAAACAGGAAAAAACAAAGGATAATCTGCAGGGTGGCCGATTTTTACAGATGCAGATATGCTCTGCCTGACAATACAGACTACCGTTTTGATGTAATATCCATTCTGGATAATGAGATAAGCTGGTATAAAAACGCCTTTGAATATCAGGTCTGACTTTGGTGATAAGGCAGGGTGGCTTGATTAAAAAAAACGTTTATGTTATATCTTATATATGCCGAGCAAATTGCGAAGAAATTTGCGAGGTTGACATGCGCCATATGATGGCGTTTTTAAACAATAATAAGGATCAGAGAGGTTATATAAATGAAGATAAGAACAAGATTTGCACCAAGTCCAACAGGAAGGATGCATGTGGGTAACTTAAGAACGGCTCTTTATGCCTACCTTGTGGCAAAGCATGAGGATGGTGATTTTCTTTTGAGAATAGAAGATACAGACCAGGAAAGATATATGGAGGAAGCGGTTGATATAATATACCGTACAATGAAAAGGACAGGTCTTATCCATGACGAAGGGCCTGACAAGGAGGGGGATGTAGGTCCCTATGTTCAGAGCGAAAGGCAGAAGGAGGGCATATACCTTAAGTATGCAAAGAAGCTTATAGATGAAGGTAAGGCTTATTACTGCTTCTGTGATAAAGAAAGATTAGAGGGTCTTACCCAGATAATAGATGGTAAGGAGATAAGCGTTTATGATAAGCATTGTCTTGGCCTTTCAAAGGAGGAGGTTGAGGCAAATCTTAAGGAGGGGAAGCCTTATGTAATAAGGCAGAACAATCCAAGAGAGGGAAGTACATCCTTTCATGATGAGATATATGGGGATATAACCGTGGATAATGCTGAGCTTGACGATATGATCCTGATAAAATCCGATGGTTATCCCACCTACAATTTTGCCAATGTTATAGATGATCATCTTATGGGGATAACCCATGTTGTAAGGGGAAATGAATATCTTTCCTCATCCCCTAAATACAACAGGCTTTATGAGGCCTTCGGATGGGAGATACCAACCTATATTCACTGTCCTCTTATCACCGATGAAGACCATAAGAAGCTGGCAAAAAGAAGCGGACATTCTTCCTACGAGGACCTTTTGGAGCAGGGATTTTTGTCTGAGGCTATAGTTAATTTTGTGGCCCTGCTGGGCTGGAGTCCTGAGGACAATAAAGAGATAATGAGCCTTAAGGAGCTGGTTGAAAAGTTTGACTACCACCATATAAATAAATCTCCGGCGGTATTTGACTATACCAAGCTTAAGTGGATGAACGGTGAGTATATAAAGGCAATGGACAATGACGCTTTCTATGAGATGGCCATGCCCTATATAAAGGAGGTAATTCACAAGGATCTTGACCTTAAGCGTATAGCGGATATGGTTAAGACAAGGATAGAGATCTTTCCGGATATTAAGGATCATATTGATTTCTTTGAGGAGCTTCCGGAATATGACAGCTCCATGTATGTTCATAAAAAAATGAAGACCGATAAAGAAAGCTCCCTTCAGGTCCTTACAGAGGTTTATGAGATCTTAAGCGCTCATGAGGACTTTTCAAATGATGCCCTGTATGCCCTTTTGTCGGATTACGTTGGGAAAAAGGGGGTTAAAAACGGATTTGTTATGTGGCCCATACGTACGGCCGTATCCGGTAAACAGATGACTCCCGGCGGGGCTACAGAGCTTATGGAGCTATTGGGTAAGGAGGAGTCCCTAAAAAGGATAAAGCTTGGTATTGAAAAGCTTAAGGCTGAGCTATTATAAGGAAAGACTGATTGGATCAGCGTTTCCATAAGTAAAAAAAGAAAAGGCGATTATGACAGAATATAATGAAGAACAAAAAAGGGCTGTCCTTTTTAAGGATGGTCCAATGCTTCTTCTTGCAGGTCCCGGATCAGGTAAGACAAAGGTTCTTGTGGGGCGGATATGCACCCTTATTGATAAATACGGTGTAGATCCAAAAAGGATCCTTGTCCTTACCTTTTCAAGGGAAGCCGCAGGGGAAATGCAGTTACGTTTTAAAAATCAGTTTAGATCAGATCACAAATACAATTCGGAATCATCGGTTCACTTTGGAACATTTCACGCTGTTTTCTACCACATATTAAAAAAACAGGGACTCTATAACGAAAGCAGCATCTTAAGTCACAGAGAAAAAAAAGAATATATAAGAAGCGCCGCAAGGAGCCTTAACATAAAGGAAGCTGAGGATGAAGGCTGGCAGGAGGAAATGCTTTTAAGGATCCAGTCTGCCAAAAAGCAAAAGTTTGAAGGGGATAAGGCAGCTTCAGAGGATGAAGAGGATGAAGGCAGAGCTTTTATAAAGCTTAAGGAAGCCTATACCTTAAGATGCAGAAGAGAGAAGAAGATCGACTTTGATGATATGATACTTGAATGCATAAAGCTGCTAAAAGAGATACCCAAGGTTTTAAAAAAGTGGCAGGAAAAATTTGATCATATACTTGTGGATGAGTTTCAGGATATAGACAGCATGCAGTATGAGATATTAAAGCTTTTGTCAGGGGATAAAAAGAACCTCTTTATGGTGGGGGACGATGATCAGTCAATTTATGGCTTCAGAGGGGCTAAGCCGGCTATTATGCAAAGGCTTAAGGAGGATTTTCCGCAAATATGCATCTTAAGGCTTAAGATCAATTACAGGTGCAGACAAAGGATAATCGATACAGCAGAGAGAGTCATAAAAAAGAATAAAAACAGGTATGAAAAAAAGCAGACATCCTTCTCAGAGCTCGAAGGGGAGGTATATGAGCTGACCTTTAAGGATGGGAATGAGGAGGCTTTATATGTGGCTGATACAGTAGAAAGCCTGATAAAGGAAAACAGTGATAAGAGAATAGGAATACTCTACAGAACCGGCAGGAACGGAGACCATCTTGAAAATTTTATAAAAGAAAGGAATCTTTTATATACAAGAAGCGAAGAGGGAAGGGATTACTATGACAATGAATATATTATGGATATCATATCCTATTTCTATCTTTCCATAGACAGGAGAGAAAAGAAGTGGATACTCAGGATCCTTAACAAGCCTGAAAGAGGGCTTTCAAGGGAAGCCTTTTTTTCGCCGGAGTCTGACAGGGCTACTGATGTATTTATGGCCTTGAGAAGCTACTATAAATACGACAGGGAAAAAATACTTCTTATAGACAAGCTTGAAGGGGATATGGATTTTATAAAAAATATGCCCTTAAAGGCAGCGGCCTTATATATTCTTAAGGGTGTGGGCTATGGCGAGTATTTAGATACGGGCCTTTTGGAGTGTGATGACAAAAGCCTTATCATAAAGGGCTTTTTGTCCATAGCTTCAGGCTATGCAGGTATTTATGACTTTATAGGAGCCTATGAAAAAAGCCTTAGAAGAAAGGAAAGAGTAAGATCAGATAAAAGCTCTGTGAAAGGTGAAAGCAGGATAGTTTTACAGACAGTACATGCATCAAAGGGTCTTGAGTATGATATTGTTTTCATAGCCGGCCTGCAGGAAGGCATATTTCCTCATAAAAGGGCAAAAAGCCCTGAAGAAATAGAGGAAGAAAGAAGACTTTTTTATGTAGCTTTAACAAGGGCAAAGGAGAGGGTATACCTTCTTGGAAGAAAGGCTGATGATTATAAGAAGCAGGAATCCAGGTTCTTAAGAGAATGCAGGATAGAAGACAGCAGGAGGCAGGAAACATAGTATAAAGATCAACTTTACAAATTGACTTTGCATTGCCTTATTTATATAAGCCTATCTTTGACACCTAAAAAGCCGCAATCCCAGTATATTGAATGCGGCGGCCTTTTTACCAAGACTGCATGGAAATCCACAAAAGGATATCGGCAGGTTTTTCTTTGCTATAATCGGTATGGCCCCTTACATACGTTGTGTTCGACTCCGCATATAGAGGAGCCGGAGATCATAGGTGCCTTCATGAAAGCCTTGAATTCAGCTTTAAAGGACAAGGATAAAGTCATACAGACGGCAGAGAAGTTTATCCAGGACAAACGGGATACTGATGCCTTGGAAAAGGAGCGTGATGAGCTTCGAGAGAAGATAGGGGAGATAGTGAAGATTATATCCGGTAATTCAACTGTGATATTAGATAGGTTCAAGTACAAAGCAGAGAACGAGGAGTTGTATAGGCAGCACGAGGAAATCAATTCCCGGTACACGGCGGTTTTGGAGGAACTGAAGCAGTCAAAGAGCGATGTGGCCGCCGGAGAGGAGTTCCTTAGATACTTCACAGAGATGACGGGTCCTATCAAGAAGTTCAATGAGTTATATTGGGATAAGCTCCTTGACAGGATGATAGTGGATAAAGGGAAGAAGCTGACGGCGGTCTTTGTGGGTGGATATAGGGTTATAAATTAGTATATGAATAAACGAGGGAAAAGTACCTGTGATGATACTCACGGGTGCTTTTTTACTGGTAAAAAGAAGTAAAGAGTGTTATAATAATATCTTGATAATACGATTAAATTAAAATTGAACTAAGTCGCTGCGCGACGGCCTGCCAAGGCTGCTCTCAACAATTCA
>JAILBX010000238.1 GCA_024680675.1 Lachnospiraceae bacterium
GTCAACCTCGCAAATTTCTTCGCAATTTGCTCGTTATAAATCAGATTGCTTCGCAATCCCGCAGGTACCGGGCTTGAACCCGGCACCTGCGAAAAGCTTCTCCCACCACCTGAAGGTGGTGGGTTATCTTTTTGATTTATACATACTGATCCATGCCCTTATTTTTAATTTCTTCAAGCAGCTTCTTTATATCTGCGGTCTTTTCTTTATTGCAGATTAAAGTTGCATCCTCTGTATCAACTATGACTGTATTTTCCAAGCCCACAGCGGCTATAAGCTTATCTCCTGCCTGGATTATGCAGTCCCTTGAGTTTATTGTTACCACATTTCCATCCACAACATTTCCATCATCATTTAAGCTCTTAACTCTTTCAAGGGCAAGCCATGAGCCTACGTCATCCCAGCCGAAATCTCCGGGAAGGGTGTATATATTCTCGGCCTTCTCCATTATACCGTAATCCACGGAAATTGAGGGAAAGGCCAAAAAGCAGCTTTCAAGTACCTCCTTTTCCTCTGCCCCTCCTATGGAAGCCCTTATCTTCTCAAGTCCCGGGTAGATCTCCGGCATATAGTCCTTAAACTTGGAAAGAATGGTTGAAAGCTTCCATAAAAACATTCCGCTGTTCCAAAGATATTCTCCGCTTGCAAGGTACTCCCTTGCTCTTTCAAGGTCAGGCTTTTCCACAAATCTGTCCACCTTATATGCCTTGCCTTCTTCATGCCTTTTATCCTTTAAGAATTTAATATATCCGTAGCCGGTTTCAGGATACTGGGGCTTTATTCCCACAGTTACAATATTGTCATCCTGCTCTGCCACAAGACAGGCATCTCTTAAAGTTTCCTGAAAGATATCCGTAAGCTTTATAAGGTGATCAGAAGGCAGCACCAGCATAAGAGCCTCCTCATACTTTTTTGAGATATGGGCTGCTCCAAGGGCTATACAGGGAGCCGTATTTCTTCCCATGGGCTCACAGATTATATTCCTTGGGGGAAGCTTTGGAAGCTGTTCCATGACTAAGGGATAGTAGTCCTTATTTGTAGCAATAAATATATCTTCTAAGTCCACTATTGGGAGCAAACGCTCTACCGTCAGCTGCAGCATGGTCTTTCCGTCATCCGTCAGTGATAAAAACTGCTTGGGAAGCTTTTTTCGGCTCCTTGGCCAAAACCTCTCTCCTCTGCCTCCTGCCATGATCAAAGCTGTTTTTTTCATAGTCTTCTCTCCTTACCTTTTATACAGTAGCCTTTAATTTAAATATTTCTTCTTTAAAATACCCCGTTATCCAAACGACCAATCTAAAATTCCCATTTAGATTGGTCGTCTATGTTTTTCTTTGACTATTTAATTTACGGAAAGATTCTGCTCTTCCAAGCATCCCTCCTCTTTAAATACCTTACTTTATGGTAACATTCTCCATATCCGTATCCTGTATTACACATATAAAGGTTTTACCGTTATTAACCTCTATTTCATTTCCATCCATATCATAATATTTAACCGGAGCAAGATCCACGTTTCCGTCCTTTACCGCATCCAGATCTCTCTGCCACTGGCCTACCACATACTTTCCCTTGGTAAAGTACTGGATCAGTCCGCCGGAATGACAGTCAAAAGCAAGATAATCCTTCTCATCAAGCTGAGCCCACTTATTATACTGGAAGATAACATTGTCATAGGAGATCTGTTCTCCGGTAAGATCATCTATCTGAGGACCGTCATACTGGAACCTGTCATATTTGCCGGTTTTCTCATTATACTCAAACCATGGCTTGTTTATCTTATAATTGGGAGCCATATACTTTGCATCCAGGCCTCCCTCATTGGTTACCTCCTCATCAAGACCACAGAATTTGAACTTGGACTCAAAGCCCTCGTAATGATCCTCTCTATAGCCCAACTTCTTTATACCTGCATCAATTCCCGCTTTTGAAGTATAAACATTATGGGGAGCCTGCCTGTCTGTAGTCCTGTAAAAGCAGGTATCTCCGGCTTCACCCAGACCATTGAGATTATCCACATAATCCCTTCCCAAAAGATCCACAGCATAGGTTGCCTGACCAAAGTGCATATATATGGCATCAAACTCAAGTGCCGTATAAACAAAATACTCTCTGCAGCTCCTTATGGAACCTATCTTGTCAAGATCGTCATAATTTTCAAAAAGTCCCATAAGTCTTGTAATAGAACCCTCTACCACAAACTCATATACCACATCCGCATATGATATACCGCTCATAGGCTGTGCTGCCTCAAGATTGTTGAGCATTATGGCAAGAGGTCTTCTGTTACCTATCTTTTCATCCACCGGATAGCCGGAAAGATAACTTCTCATCTGGCCATCAGCAAGCTTTTCTTCCTCTTTTTCTTCAGAGACCTCTTCCTTTTTTTCCTCTGTCTTTGCTTCCGAAGTCTCCTGACTTTTTTCCGTATTATCAACCGGAGCCTGAGCCCCATCCTTAGCTCCTGAGCAAGCCGTCAACACCCCCATGGAAAAAACCAATATAACAGAAACAATGAATTTAATCCGCCTGTTTAAATATTTCATATCTCCATTCTCCTAAATCATCGAGTCTTTAACCCCAAGTTATCTTCAATAAATCACAAAAAACAATGTGGATTGCAAACCACAACCCACATTATAGTTTATTTCATTATTCAAGTCAAATATGACCCATTATTTACCAAAAAAACCTTTTTTCTTCTTATCCTTGAACTCGCTGAGGGAATTCAGTGAATTATCTGTTTCCTCATCAAACTTTTTAAGGAGATTCTTTGCTTCATTGCTTAAGCGGGTAGGTACCTTTACGACCAGAGTTACATACTGGTCTCCCCTTATCTGTTTATTTCTTAAGGAAGGAACGCCCTTGCCCTTAAGTCTTACCTTTGTATCTGTCTGAGTTCCGGGCTTAACTGTGTAGGCAACCTTGCCGTCAATGGTATCGATCAGGACTTCACAGCCCAGGGCAGCCTGTGCATAGGATATCTCAGCCACTGAAAAGATATTCATATCCTGTCTCTGGAAGATGCTGTGCTTTTGAACAATAACCTCCACCAGCAGATCTCCTCTTGGCCCGCCGTTTTCTCCCGGCTCTCCCTTTTCTCTTATCCTTACGCTCTGGCCGTTATCTATACCGGCAGGTATGGTGACCTGGATCTTCTTCCTCTCTGTAGTATAGCCGCTTCCTCCGCAGTCGCTGCACTTCTCCTTTATTATCTTACCCTTTCCGTGGCAATCAGGGCAGGTCTGAACATTCTGCATCATGCCAAAAAGGGTCTGGGAGGTCATAACAACCTGTCCCTTACCTCCGCACTTCTTACATGTCTCCACTGCAGATCCGGGTTTTGCCCCGCTTCCGTTACAGGTCTTGCAGCTTTCCTTCAGATTCAGATCAAGCTCCTTTTCACATCCGAATACTGCTTCTTCAAAGGTGATCCTTACACTGGTCCTGACATTTGCTCCCTTCATGGGACCGTTTCCATAGCCTCTTCTTGAACGGGAGGAACCTCCGAAAAAGTCCCCGAATATATCTCCGAATATATCCGAGAAATCAGCAGAGTTAAAATCAAAGCCGGAAAATCCGCCTCCGCCTCCGTTTTCAAAGGCGGCGTGACCAAACTGATCATACTGTCTCCTTTTATCTGCGTCAGAAAGCACGGCGTAGGCCTCGGATGCCTCTTTAAACTTTTTTTCAGCCTCAGCATCACCCGGATTCATATCCGGGTGATACTTTTTGGCCAAAGCCCTGTATGCTTTTTTTATTTCCGCATCCCCGGCGCTTTTATCGACCCCGAGGACTTCATAATAATCTCTTTTAGACTCTGCCATATTCTGCCCCTATATTTTAATTAAACTTCCTTATAATCTCCGTCTACAACATCATCACCGTAACCGGCATCATTTGCGCTTGTCTGACCGCCCATATTGCTCATATCAGGTCCTGCTGCCCCCTGGGCTCCGCCTGCCTGACCCTGCATATTCTCATACATCTTCTCAAAGAGCTTCTGAGAACTCTGCATAGCCTTTTCCTGAGCTGCCTTAAGCTCAACTACCTGATCCTCTGTCATATTTTCGGCATCTAACTTTCCGACCATTTCCTTAAGGTTGTTAAGCTCTGCCTCAACCTGGCTCTTATCATTGGGATCCAGCTTGTCTCCCACATCCTCCAGAGCCTTCTCTGTCTGGAAGATAAAGGAATCAGCATCATTCTTTGCATCTATTGCTTCCTTACGCTTCTTATCCTGAGCCTCATACTCAGCAGCTTCCTTAACTGCCTTGTCTATTTCAGCATCAGACATATTTGAACCGGAGGTTATTGTTATATGCTGCTCCTTACCTGTTCCAAGATCCTTAGCGGAAACATTAACGATACCGTTGGCATCTATATCAAAGGTAACCTCGATCTGAGGAACACCTCTTCTTGCAGGAGGGATACCATCCAGACGGAACTGGCCTAAGGACTTATTATCCCTTGCGAACTGTCTCTCACCCTGTACAACATTTATATCAACTGCTGTCTGGTTATCGGCTGCAGTAGAGAATATCTGGCTGTGCTTTGTAGGAATAGTTGTGTTTCTCTCAATAAGTCTTGTTGCAACTCCTCCCATGGTCTCGATCGAAAGTGAAAGGGGAGTAACATCAAGAAGGAGGATCTCACCTGCTCCTGCATCTCCTGCAAGCTTACCACCCTGGATGGAAGCTCCTAAAGCAACACATTCGTCAGGGTTAAGATTCTTTGAAGGCTCCTTGCCTGTAAGCTGCTTAACCTTATCCTGAACTGCAGGAATACGTGTTGAACCACCTACAAGAAGTACCTGTCCAAGCTCTGAAGCAGTGATTCCCGCATCACTTAAAGCATTCTGTACGGGAACTGCAGTCTTTTCAACAAGATCATGAGTCAGCTCATCAAACTTAGCCCTTGTAAGGTTCATATCAAAATGCTTGGGTCCATCAGCTGTAGCTGTGATGAAAGGAAGGTTGATATTTGTGGTTGTTGCGCTTGAAAGCTCCTTCTTTGCCTTCTCGGCAGCTTCCTTTAATCTCTGAAGAGCCATCTTATCATTTGAAAGATCAACCCCTTCATTCTTCTTGAACTCAGCCAGCATATAATCTGTGATCTTCTGATCGAAGTCATCTCCGCCAAGTCTGTTGTTACCGTTTGTGGCAAGAACCTCTATAACACCCTCGCCTATTTCAATGATGGAAACATCGAAGGTACCGCCGCCAAGGTCATATACCATTATCTTCTGTTCTTTCTCATTGTCAAGTCCATATGCAAGAGCTGCTGCCGTAGGCTCATTTATTATACGCTTAACATCAAGTCCGGCGATCTTTCCTGCATCCTTTGTTGCCTGCCTCTGGGCATCATTAAAGTAAGCGGGAACAGTGATCACAGCCTCTGTTACCTTTTCTCCCAAATAGCTTTCAGCATCTGCCTTAAGCTTCTGAAGTATCATAGCTGAGATCTCCTGGGGAGAATACTTCTTATCAGCTATCTGTCTCTTATAATCAGATCCCATTTCCCTCTTTATTGAAGAAATAGTGTTATCTGCATTTGTTACTGCCTGACGCTTTGCAGGCTCACCCACAAGTCTCTCACCGTTCTTTGTGAAAGCCACAACTGAGGGCGTTGTCCTTGATCCTTCTGTATTAGCTATAACTGTAGGTTTTCCACCTTCCATAACAGCTACGCAGCTGTTTGTAGTACCAAGATCGATTCCGATTATTTTACTCATAATTATTTCCTCCTTCATTCATCCGGCCCATAAAGCCATTCTATATTCTTATTAACTTACTTTACAACCGCAACCATGCTGTGTCTTACCACTGAATCGTGGTAGGTATATCCTTTTTGAAGCTCCTGTGCAATGACGCCGCTTTCATATTCCTCACTGTCTACCTGCATCACTGCATTGTGAACACTTGGATCAAACTCCTTTCCCAGGGCTTCAATGGGTTTAACTCCCATATTCTCAAGCTCTGTCATAAGCTGTTTATATATCTTATTCATGCCCTCAGCGAAACCTGAACTTTTTTCCTCCTCGGACACGGTATCAAGACCTCTTTCAAAATTATCTATTACAGGAAGGATCTTTTCGATCACTGACTTTGCCCCCATTTCATACATGGAAGATTTTTCCTTATCAGTCCTCTTTCTGAAGTTCTCAAACTCTGCCATCTGACGTTTTACTCTGTCTGACAGTTCTTCGATCAGATCATCCTTCTTGTCCTTCTTTTCCTTCTTATCCTTCTTCCAGCGGGAGCCCTTCTTCTTATCCTTTTCCTCTGAAGCATTCTCCTTGCCTTCTTCCTCTTCCCCAGGCTCTTCTTTTATTTCTTCTTCCTTATCCTCTTCTTTATCTGAATCCTTTAAGGGCTCTTCTGCTTTTGCTTCCTCCTCTTTAGGCTCCATATTTTCTTCCTTATCTCTATCTTCCTTGATCTCTTCATTAATGTCTGGCATGACCGGATACTCCTTTCACTATTTTTTCTTATACAGCTCATCCAGCTGAACCGTCAGGGATTTAAGTGTATCTACTACCTTGCCGTAATCCATACGCTTTGGCCCGATTATTCCTATGGTGCCCTGCATACCCTCTTCCAGTTCATAGGTAGCAGTGACAACACTGCAATCCCTCATATTTTTTACCGGAGATTCCTCTCCTATATATATTTGAATACCCTTTCCCTCTTCAGTCCTGTTTGAAAGAGTGTCGTATACGATCTCTGAAAGCTGCTTCTTTTCCTCAAAGGCTGTTATGATCTCGCTTGCCTTTTCATTATCTGCAAGCTCCGGATACCTGAAGATGTTGTTGGCACCACTTGTATATATCTCAAGATCCTCGTCTGCCTTTATTGTTTCCGCCACTGCATCTATAACCTCCGATACAAACTGGCTGTGGATCCCTGCCTGCTCCTTCATCCTGGCGATCATTGCAAGATTTATCTCGTCTATTGTAAGACCGTTAAGGCTTGTGTTCAGCAAAATATTAAGCTTAAGTAAGGTCTCGTCATCCAAAATCTCAGCAGTCTCTATTATGTGGTTCTTTATGATATTACCCTCAACCACTATAACCACCACTATCTGATGTTCAGACATCCTTGACAGCTGAATGAACTTCAGTTTGTTCCTATGATACTGAGGAGCGGATATCATAGCAGCGTAATTGGTATTTACGGAAAGCGACCTGGCCACCTGTTTAAGGACTCTCTCTACCTTGTCGGCCTTTTCTATGAGGATCTCCTTCATTTCGTTAACTTCCCGTTCCTTATCCTCCATAAGCTGATCCACGTAGAATCTATAGCCCTTATCTGAAGGAATACGTCCCGCTGAAGTATGGGGCTGCATTATATAACCCATCTCCTCAAGGTCGGACATTTCGTTCCTTATGGTTGCCGAGCTTAAATTGAGATCAGAATATTTCGATATAGTTCTCGATCCCACAGGTTCGCCGGTTTCCAAGTAGGTCTTTATTATCGCATACAGGATTGTTTTTTTTCTCTCGTTCAGTTCCACCTGCTCACGCCCTTCCTGTTTGTTAGCACTCAACTTATAAGAGTGCTAACATCTATGTATTAAAATACCACCCCTATCTGCTTCTGTCAACATCTTTTTGTTATAAAGAAAATTTCTTTTTTTCTTCTGCTCTCTTAAGGCATAAAAAAAAGGACCTCGCACCAACTGCTCAGTGCGAAGCCCGTATTTTTACATTATTATAATATCAAAGATAGAAGGGATCAACAGACTCACCGTTAACAACCGGATAACACTGTCCCTCATTACAGTTTACATATACTGTAACCTCTTTAACAGCATCCTTCTTTCCTGCAGCCTTGTATGCAGCCTTGGCACCCTTTATAAGATCCTTTTCGCTGATATCATTTCCATTAAACTGGAATACGATATTCTCCTTAACAGTAACTCTCTTTGCAGGCTTCTTAGCTGCAACCTTCTTAGCTTCAGCTGTCTTCTTTTCAGCTTCAACCTTCTTTACAGGTTCTGCCTTCTTTGCTACTGCTTCAATCTTCTTCTCAGGCTCCGGCTTCTTCTCTGGCTCAGCCTTTTTGACCTCGACCTTCTTAGCTACCGCCTTAACTGTCTTCTTATCCTCGGCCATTGTCTTACTCCTTTCAAAAACCTTTAATATAATTTCAATGTGATAAATTGACATATCAGCTTACATCAGGATAATATAACGTAATTACTGACATTTGTCAAACATTCTTTTCTCATTTTTAACAATTTTCTAATTTTTGTTCATTATTCATATATTTGACATCTTTTTCCGCTATCATATTGGAGCTTTTTAAAGGAGTATAACGATCTTATCCTAAAATAGAGAAGCCAAGTGACTGACCATCCTTAACGAACATCTGAACTGTCTCAAGGGATAGCTGCTTAAGATCCTTGCCGAGATTTGGAAGCTTTGCAAGAATGGCATTTGTAACAGTGATTATATCCGTTTCACACTGATCTGCCTGGATTATATTATAAACCTCCCTGCAGCTTGCCCAAAGTGATAAGGTTCCGGGCTTTTCTCTGCATATCTTTGTAACTTCCTTCATCATTGGAACCGCATCAACACCCGTATCCAGGATCCTGCCGGCAAAAACGGAAACTATATTTTCTGTCCCTTCAGAAAAGGCGTCTACTGTTTCCCTGACCTGATCCAGAGTAAGGATAGCAGTTACATTTAACTTAAGTCCATCCTTTGAAAGCTTTTTGATAAGATCTATAGATGACTCGCCCTTGGAATTTGTGATGGGGATCTTTACAAATACATTATCTCCAAGCCCTGCAATAACTCTGGCTTCCTTTTCCATGCTTTCAAAATCATCTGCAAATACCTCAAGTGAAAGAGGAAGATCCGGGATCTCCTTTAAAGCTTCCTTTGCAAAGCTTACATAATCCTTGACCCCTGCCTTTTTCATAAGAGTGGGATTTGTGGTAAAGCCCTTAACATATCCCTTTTTGTACTCCTCCTTCATTCCCTCGATATCTGCTCCGTCAGCGTATATCGTAACCTTCAGATCTTCAAACTTCATATTAAATACCTTCCTTTCCCTTATTATTATTTATTTATACTCTTTATATGGCGTTTACCATTAAATGCCATATTACTCCCTGCCATCCCTCTGCATGAGGAGTTATCCTTCCATCATTTACAACAGGTATAAGAACACAGGCATCTGAAACCTCTTTTGAATATCCACCGCTTCTTGATACGATGGAAATGACCTTTGCCCCTCTCTCCTTACCAAGCTTTAAAGCATTTACTATATTTAATGACGTAGTCTCGCTTCCTCCGCCTACGGAAAATACCATTATTGCATCCTTATCACATATCTTTGAGGTTTTGAGCCACTCGGAAAAGGTTGTTTCCCATCCCTCATCATTGGTTCTTGCTGTAAGCTCGGAAACATTATCGGTAGGTGCATAGGTCTCGATCTTTCCGATCTTTCTGAAATCATTTACTGCATGAGAAGCATTGGCAGCGCTTCCGCCTACTCCCAGGATGAAAAGCCTTCCTCCTTCATCTCTTACCTTCCTTAAAAGCTCAATTCCCTTTTCAATCTCATCTCTCGGAACAGTCTCCACTATCTTTATTGTTTCCTCAAGATAACTGTCAATATACTCCTTATTAGTCATACGCCCTCCTTATATTAATTTTTTATTTACTCATATTTAACGCTACACCTACTATTCTATCACTTTACCTTCTCTGACGCATCTAAAATATCCCTTGCTATGATATCCGGCTCTATATCGCATAGCTTTTTGCAGGCATCGCACTTTAAATCTCCTATATAAACAGTTTTAACCCCCGCTGCTTTTCCCGCCTCTACATCGGTAAAGGAATCTCCTATCATATAAGAGTTTTCATAATCTATATTATAGCTTTCTCCTGCCTTTAGTATAAGCCCCGGCTTGGGTTTTCTGCAATCGCATTCTTTTATAAGAAACTTTTCCTTGGTATAAGGAAGTAATCTGGGATAGTGGGGACACATGTAGACAGCCTCAAGCTCTATCCCCTCTGCCTTCATAGAGTTTACAAATCCGGTATTTATATCATAAAGATCAGAAAGCCTTGACTTTCCCTTTGCCGCCCCGGGCTGGTTGGTCACTATAAAAATAAGATATCCCTTATCCTTAAACTTTCTTAAGGCAGAAACCACATTGGGAAGCAGCTTAAAATCCTCCTTCTTCTGAGGTGAATCCAATTGTTCTATGTCCTCGTTATATACGATCTCATTTATCACCCCATCCCTGTCAAGAAAAACTGCCTTAAGCCCTCCTGAGAATCTTTCCTTGGCATAAGCCTTGAACTCCTCTAAAGCCTTTGGGCTTCCTATTTCATAAAACCTCCGGGTCACCTCATGGGCCTCAAGCTTTCCCTCTAAGCTAAGCTTATTCTGGATTATGGCGACATCAAACTTGACGCCCTCCTCATATTCCTCGAAAAGACTTCTTTCGTATATACATACGCCGTAATCGATATATTCCATCTCGGGAAGAGGCTTCATCTTATCGTAAAGTATTATCCTTCCATCCCTTGCCACAACATTGGATTTATCAAAGCTGTTGTTATTCTTAAGAATAGTCATTACAGCCCTGCTGCCCTTGGCCTTTCCCGCAAAATATCTGTAAATGGTCTCTCTGTAATCTATGTCCATAAAGGAATCCCCATAGGTAACAAGAAAATCCTCCTCCAGATAGGGAAGTGCCCGCCTTATAGCTCCTCCGGTTCCCAAAAGCTCCTTTCCGTCATAGCAGTATTTTATGGATATGCCAAGCTCACTGCCATCCTTATAGTACTCCTCGATCATATCTGCCTTGTAACCGATCAGAAAGAGAAACTTTTTAAAGCCTGCTGCCTTAAGAAGCATAAGCTGATAGTCAAAAAAGGGCTTTT
The DNA here is from genome assembly GCA_024680675.1 of Lachnospiraceae bacterium. Classification (GTDB taxonomy): domain Bacteria; phylum Bacillota; class Clostridia; order Lachnospirales; family Lachnospiraceae; genus UBA2868. The sequence goes on from JAILBX010000238.1 coordinate 10,913, forward strand.
TGTTAACTTCCACCAAGGGCTTGGGACAGACCTTTGTATACTCCTTAAGTCTTGTACCAAGACCTCCCATAAGAACCACAACCTGCAGATCCTTAGGCTCCTTCATCATAATACCTTAGCTCCCTCCATCTCAAAGCGGAATCTTACCTCTTCCATTCCTGCCTCTGTCAGAGCTCTTCTGAGCTTCATCTTATCCTTGGCGTAAAACATCAAAAATCCGCCCCCTCCGGCGCCTATCATCTTTCCGCCTAAGGCACCGTTCTTAAGAGCCATGTCATACCACTCGTCTATCTTTGGATTGCTCATTCCCCCGGATCTCTTTTTCTTATATTCCCAATGTACATTCATGATATCCGCAAAGGTTTCCAGATCTCCCTTTTCAAAGGCCTCCTTGCTCTGGAATCCCAGATCCTTTACAAAATCAAGATTTTTAAGCATATCGTCGTTATGGCTCTTACTCTTTTCGTCCTGCTCCTTCAATATGCTTCCTGCTGATCTTGAAAAGCCTGTAAAGAAAAGACAGAGATTATCTTCAAGATTATATAAGGTCTCCTTTGTTATCCTTAAAGGATCCACCCATACATATCCGTCCTTTCTGAAATTCATACAGGTTATACCGCCATAAGCGGCAATATACTGATCCTGCTTTCCTATAGGCTCCTTAAGCCTTACCATTTCTATCTCACAGGCCTCTTCAGCCAGAGTCCTTGTACTTACAATATTGCCCTGCATGGTATGAAGCGCCCTTAAAAGAGCTGTGGTAAAGCTTGAAGAGGATCCAAGGCCTGTACCTGCAGGTATATCGGCCATGGAGCATATCTCTATATGGGGATCACTTATCTCCAGCATCTTTAAAGCTTCTCTTATTATGGGATGCTGGATCTCATCCACCGTCTTTGCTTTTTCAAACTTTGAATATTTAAGAAGAAAGGCTTCTTCAAAGGTCTGATGAAGGGTTATATATACATACTTATCTATAGCTGCCGATATGAGAAAGCCTTCCCTTTCCTCATAATATGAAGGAAGATCTGTTCCCCCTCCTCCAAGAGATATCCTTAATGGACTCCTTGCTACTATCATACCGCTTGCTCCTTTCTTATCTTCTTTCAAATACCCATGGATTAGCCATAAGATATTCCACGGTCTTTATAACACCCTCTTCTATTGTTGCAGATGGCTTCCAGCCAAGGGAACGAACCTTCTTTGTATCAAGGTAAATAAAAGGATTATCCCCTATCCAGCCTCTTTCTCCTCCTGCATAGGAAAGCTTGGGATCAACTCCCAGTTTTTTGGATATCCAGCCTACCGAATCATTTACCTCACAATACTCATCAGTCCCAAGATTATATATATTTACCTTTTCATCGGCATTTCTTATAACTGTAAGGATGGCTTCAAGACAGTCCTTGACATAAAGGTATGACTTTCTCTGTTTTCCGTTTCCAAGTATATAAAGCTGGCTTGGATCATCCTTAAGCTTTTTGCAAAAATCAAAAACATGACCATGAGTGTAACGTTCTCCCAAAATGGACACAAATCTGAAAATATAGACCTGGAAGTCAAAGCCTTCTGCATAGGCAGCAAGAAGACCTTCACAGGCAAGCTTTGAAGCACCGTAAAGAGAGGTCTGAATAGGGAAGGGGGCATCCTCAGGGGTAGGAATAACAGTTGCCTCCCCGTATACCGAGCCTGTTGAAGAAAAGCCTATGCGCTTTATGCCGTTAGCTCTCATCGCTTCAAGAACATTAAAGGTGGCTATGGTATTCTGGTTTAGATCCTTGGCAGGATGCTCGGTACCCATTCTTACATCTGCATTTGCCGCAAAGTGAAAAACGAAATCACAGCCCTTCATGGACTCCTTTAATTTTTCCTCGTCAAGATTATCACCTCTTACCAGAGTGAAACGGCTGTTCTTTTTTGCATCCTCCAAAAATTCTTCAACTCCGGTTGAAAAATTATCATAGACAACAACCTCATTTTCCGGCTCCGACAAAAGCCTGTCAACCATATTTGAGCCGATAAAGCCTGCTCCACCTGTTATAAAATACTTCATTTTCCATCCTCCTGATATCTGATTCTTTTTATATTCCGCAGCTGATCTCTGCCCGGGAAGGGTAAGCTCCTGCCCTTTCCCCAAAATGACTAAATATCAAAATCCGCCTCTTCCTCCACCTTGGAAAGAAAGAGTCTTGCATCCCTTTGAAACTCTTCCTTTTTATACTGCAAAAAGCCCATCTGAATTTCCACCCTTACTGGCTTGGAAGCCACATCAGCAAAGGCTTCGGGCTTACTGATATTTCTCTCTATACGGTCATACACCGATATACAACCTTTTTTATCTGTAGTAAGGATAATAGCCAGAGTACCCTTATCGTCTATGGCATAAACTCTGTCCTCAAGACGAACGGTATCAACCACTATCTTTGATACCTTAATAAGAACCTGTTCATACTGGTTATGCTTCAAAACCTGCTTGAGTTCCTCATTATACCTCAACTTGATTACCATAAGGGATATGGGCTGATTATTTCTTTCAGCAAAAGACACCTGAGTCTGCATATCCATAAACATGCTCCTCAGATTATATAGGTTTGTAAGTGGATCGATCATTACAAGCTCTTCAACCTGTCTTTTCAGAAGGGAATTTTCCATTCTCAGCTTGTTAAGTCCGTTTACATACAGGGCGGATCCAAAGACCGTAAGCCCCGGTATTACTACCCACAAAAATGATATAGGGTCAAGTGTTCCACCCTGACTTATTATCAAAAATATTTTTGTTCCAAGATAAGCCACAGTAGCCAATGCCGCCAGAATAATGGCAACTGTTACAAAATGAAGTGCTGCAATGAGAGCAATGACAAAAATCGATATCGTCATTACAAGATTCTCATTAAACAGAGCCGTATCACTTACCGATAGGACCAAGCCTCCAAGAAACAAAGCGGCAAGCATGACACTGATGCCTATATCATGTAGAACTTTTCCGGCATACTTTCTTTCTTTCATAATCTCAACCTGTAGGATAAATGCCCCCTTTTCACAGGAGACCGTCTGACAAAGGGATCATTTATCGTTCAGAATTCTTTCTTCTATAATATATCTTGGCCTCTCTTTTACTTCAATATAGATTTTTCCTATATACTGACCTACCAGGCCAAGGGAAAACATCAATATACCTCCGATAAACCAAAGAGACCAGATTATGGTTGTCCAGCCCCTGACCACATTTCCCGTCACATAGGAATGAAGGGCATATATGGCAACCGCAATGGCAATAAATATCATAAGGACTCCAACACCCATTATAAAGTTCATGGGCTTGATACTAAAGGAGGTAATGCCGTCAAAGGCAAAGGCCAGCATCTTCTTTAAGGGATATTTAGACTCTCCCGCCATCCTTTCTTTTCTGGCATAATATACACAGTCTGACCTGTAGCCTATGGTAGGAACTATGCCCCTGAGAAAAAGGTTTCTCTCCTTAAACTGGGAAAGGCCCTCGATTGCCCTCCGGCTCATAAGTCTGTAATCCGCATGGTTATAGACGCTTTTTGCACCCAGATATTTCATAAGGGTATAAAAGCCCTGGGCAGTAAATCTTTTAAAGAAGGTATCTGTCTTTCTTTCGGATCTGACCCCGTAAACAATATCACAGCCTTCCTTATATTTCTTAACCATTTCTTCAATAACGGCTATATCATCCTGAAGATCCGCATCTATGGATATGGCAGCATCTATCTCCTCTTTAACTGACATAAGGCCTGCAAGTAATGCATTCTGATGTCCCACATTACCGGCAAGCTTCAATCCTTGAACATAGTCCTTCTCTTTATTGAATTTTACTATGGTCTTCCATGTCTCATCCCTGCTCCCGTCATCAACATAAAGCACAAAGCTGTCTGAAGCTATACATTCTCTTTTTATAAGATCCTTTATCAGCTCCTCAAGCTGCCTAACTGTTTCCGGCAAAGCCTCTTCCTCGTTATAACATGGAACTACTATAGCCAGTCTTACCATTATTTTCCTCTTTTAACAAAAGCCATGTCATCTGCTCACAGCTTTATTCCCTTACACCTCTCCTATTTTCCTTCAAGATATTCCGATATGGCTTTCATAGCGTCATCCTCATCTTCTCCGTCACATTCAACGCTTACCTTGTCTTCTTCCGAAAGAACAAGGGTCATCATACCCATTATGCTCTTTGCGTTAACCTTTTTTTCTCCTGAATGGATGTAGATCCTGCTGTCATACTGGCTTGCAACCTGTACCAGTAATGCAATGGGTCTTGCCTGCAATCCATTTTCGAGCTTGATCTCAACTTCCTGATTTTTCATAATAATCCTCTGCTCCTTAACTGCCCTTTCTTTATCTCAGATGGATGTCAAACCTCACCTGAGTATTCAATCTATTTTCTGCTGTCCTCGTACAGCTCCATTATTCTCCTTAATCTGTGGTTGACCCCCGACTTGCCAACCTTGGGGTTACAAAGCTCACCCAGCTCCTTAAGGGATGCATCAGGATACTCCAGTCTCAGGCTTGCTATCTCCTTAACCGCTTGGGGAAGTCTTTTATATTCCGGGGATTTTATTGCATACTCTATAGCCTCAATCTGTTTTATTGAGGCCACCACTGTTTTTTCTATATTAGCAGTCTCACAGTTTACCTTTCTGTTGACACTGTTATTAATTCCTTTTAAAATACGGGCGTTTTCATAATCCATAAGGGCTACAAAGGCTTCCATAACATTTAAGGTATTCACTATACCCTCGCCATCCTTTATATAGACTACAAAGTTTCCCTTACGGTCTATCACCCTTGCCTGTATATCAAAGGTCTTTAAGAGCTCCACAAGTCTTAAAGCCTTACTCTCTTCCTTAGCTACAAACTCCAGGTGATAAGAGCTTGAAGGATCACTTACGGATCCCGAGGCTATAAAGGCTCCTCTTAAATAGGCTCTCTTACAGCAGGTCCTTTCCAGCAAAAGCTCTCCCGATAAAACCTTCTTAAGCTTATCTGCATCCTCTTTATCCAACCTGCAGATATATTGCTTCCTTCCCTGCTTATTCTTTTCCCATATCCCATATTTACCCATATTAAATGTTTTTTCAAATAATGTAAAGCCCTTACGGGCAACAATTTCATTATCTGTATTAAAGAGAGGATCCGTCAGGCTTCCACTGTATTCAAGCAGAGCAGACAGCTCTGAAAGCTCACAATGTCTTGAGGGATCCATATGCTTATAGAGCTCTTCCTTGACTTTTTTGGAAAATGACATATTATCCCCTTTGTATATCCCTGTGATCCTTTCTGAATCCATACTCCGTATTCTTGCTTATCCTGTCAAAAAATGCATTTGCAAGGGTAACACTTCTGTGCTTTCCCCCTGTGCAGCCAATGGCTATCACCAGCTGGTTCTTTCCCTCCAGAATATAATTGGGCAAAAGAAAGTTGACCATATCCTCAAGCTTATCCAGAAACTCTCCCGCTTCCTTAAAGCCCAAAACATAGTCCCTGACCTCCTTGTCATTACCGCTTTTAGGCCTTAACTCATCAAGGTAAAAGGGGTTGGGTAAAAATCTCACATCAAAAACCAGATCCGCATCCTGGGGTATCCCGTACTTAAAGCCAAAGGAAATAATACTTATAAAGAGATTCTTATAATTTTCATTGTTGACAAAAATCTTTTCAAGCTCAGCTCTTAGTTCTCTTGTCAAAAGCTTACTTGTATCAATAATATAGTCTGCATCCTTCTTTATCTCGGAAAGCATCTCCCTTTCCTTTGCGATCCCCGAGTCCACCCTGTCATTTCCTGCCAGAGGATGGGCCCTTCTGGTTTCCTTATACCTCTTTATCAATATGGAATCCTCTGACTCAAGGAAGACAACCTCATAGTCAAGGCCCCGTCCACGCATACTTTTCAGTATATCCGTAAGCTCGGAAAAATTATTTGAGGTCCTTACGTCCACTCCTATGGCAGCCTTTTCTATCTCGCTGCCGGGAGCCAGTAAAAGCTCATAAAACATGGGTATTAAAGGTACGGGCAGATTATCCACACAATAATATCCAAAATCCTCAAGCATCTTGAGGGTAGTGCTCTTTCCCGCGCCTGACATTCCGCTAACCACTGCAAATCTCATTTAAGCTTAAAACTCCTTTATAATTTTCCAAGGAAAAGAAGCTCAGGTTCAAGCCAAACCCCCTGCTTTTCCTTTACTGTCTTCTGAACATCCTCAATAAGGCTTTTTATATCAGCTGCAGTAGCCCCGCCCTTGTTTATTACAAATCCGCAATGCTTTTCCGACACCATGGCTCCACCTACTGTATAGCCCTTAAGTCCCGAATCCTCAATGAGCTTTCCGGCAAAGTAGCCCTCAGGTCTTTTAAAGGTGCTTCCGGCGCTTGGATACTCAAGAGGCTGCTTCTCAGTCCTCTTTCTCCTAAGCTCATCCATAAGCTCCTGTATTTCTTCTCTTTTTCCTTCCTTAAGCTCCATAAGAACCCTGAGGACAATAAGCTTACTGTGCTTTACAATACTGTCCCTGTAGCCAAAGCTCATTTCTTCTCCCTTAAGCTTCACTATACTTCCCTTATCAGGATCAAAAAGGGTTACCTCCTTCACCAGATCCTTCATCTCTCCTCCATAGGCACCGGCATTCATTACTATGGCACCTCCCACGCTGCCCGGTATTCCCGAAGCAAATTCCAGACCTGTAAGCGAAGCCTCTGCGGCAGCCAGGGAAACACCGGCTAAAGCAGCTCCCGCTCCGGCAGTGATGGTTGCGGCTTCTCTATTTATTTCATTAAATTCTCCTGCAAGCTTTATTACCGCCCCCTTGTAGCCCTCATCTGATGCCAATAGATTACTGCCCTTTCCTATAATGAAATAATCCTCTCCACCATCCTTAAGGATTGATATACAATCCTCAAGCTCCTTATTATCAAAAACCTCAATAAAACAACCAGCCGGCCCACCAACCCTGAAGGTCGTGTGACCCGACAGGTTTTCTTTCGGCAAAATACTGCCCTTATGCAATACAGCCCTTAGAGCATCGATCCTATCGTCCTTCAATAATATTTCCTTTCAAAAAGTCTTTTATTCACTTTCTTTTTTTTCATAATAGTTATCTAAAGCCATCTTGGCTGCTCCGAATATTCCGGCATCATTATCCAGGGTAGCCAGTGCAAACTCAGTTTCCACGCTGGCATGAAAGGCATACTTAACATAGTACTTCTTAATATAATCAATAATTACACTTCCTGCCTTGGATACTCCGCCTCCTATTACCACCACATCCGGATTGGTTACGCAGCTTATGGCGGCGATTCCCTTTCCGAGATAATTTCCAAACTCTTCTGCAACCTCCATAGCCAGAGGATCTCCTGCCTTGACCGCATCAAATACAGTCTTTGCATTTATCTCTTTTCCTCTTAATATGCTGTCTTTATCGCTTGCTTCAAGCCTTTTTCTGGCAAGCCTCGCTATACCTGTAGCTGAGGCATACTGTTCCAGACATCCCTTATTACCGCAGCCGCAGGCTTCACTTTCCTCGTCATTTATATGAATATGGCCTATCTCGCCTCCTGCTCCCTTTGCCCCGGTAAGGATCTTTTCATCGATTATTATGCCTCCCCCTACACCGGTTCCCAAGGTGACAAGGATAAGGTTATCATAGCCCTTTCCTCCACCCTTCCACATCTCGCCGAGAGCGGCCACATTGGCATCATTTCCTGCTACAACAGGCATATTCAGAAGACTTTCAAATTCCTTCTTCATATTGATGACGCCCCAGCCCAGATTCACTGCTCCGAATATTGTTCCATCTTTTCTGACAGGACCCGGTGCTCCAACTCCCACACCCATTACATCCTTTGGATCAATATTCTTCTCTCCCATTTTCTTCTTTATGGAATCACATACATCGCTTATGATATTTGCTCCATTGTTCTCTGTCCTTGTTTTTATTTCCCATTTGCTGAGAACATCTCCCAAAGCATCAAACATACCTAACTTTACTGTTGTTCCGCCTATATCAACTCCAAAACAATACTTATGGTCATCAATCTTCTCCATCCGGGTTCTCCTCCCTCCTCTTCATCGACTGCTGCACTCTGTTATACAGCTCCTGAGCGGCATTATAGCCCATCATCTTCTGTCTGTGATTTACTGCTGCCGACTCACATATGATAGCAAGATTTCTTCCGGGTCTTATGGGTATATTATGGCATACCACCTTGTTTCCAAGATATTCCGTATATTCCTCTTCAAGTCCTATCCTGTCATAATCCTTATCTCTGTCCCACTCCTCAAGTCTTATTACCAGGTCTATATTCTGGGTCTCCCTTACGCTTGATACACCAAACATCATCTTGACATCAACTATTCCTATACCCCTTAGCTCTATAAGATGCTTGGTAATATCAGGAGCAGAACCCACCAGGGTATCATCACTTACCTTTCTTATCTCAACCACATCATCGGTAACCAGACGATGACCTCTCTTTATAAGCTCCAAAGCAGCCTCTGATTTACCTATTCCGCTTTCACCGGTAATAAGAAGACCTTCACCGTAAACGTCAACCAAAACTCCATGAACCGAAATGCAGGGTGCCAGCTTCACATTAAGCCACTTTATGACCTCCGCCATAAGATTGGAGGTCTCAAGAGATGATATCAGCACAGGACAGCCCTTCTCCCTTGCTACTCCAAGGAATATATCTCCCGGCTCTAAGTCTCTTGAGAAAATAAAGCAGGGCGTATGCTCGGTCATAACAGCCTCATACCTTTTTTTCCTTTCCTCCGGGGCAAGAGATTTACAGTAGGAATATTCGACAAATCCAATTATCTGGACACGGGTCGCGTCATAATTATCAAGGAAGCCTGCAAGCTGTATTGCCGGCCTGTTGATATCAGGCTTTGTTATCTTTCTTTTCACCACGTCCATTTCAGGTGTTTTATCTACAAGTTCAAATTTTTCGATAAGCTCTTTTACCGCAACTGTCTGTGACATACATACCCTCCAGTAAACATATATTTTAATAAGAAATACCTATCATTATGATAACATACCTGTATGAAAAAAGCTATAAACTGCTTTGGCTGACCTTTCATCCATGGAAGGTACCTTTTTCAGCTCTTCCACCTCTGCCTTCTTTATATCCTCTATGGATTCAAAATAGTGCATAAGAGCTCTTCGCCTCTTTATGCCTACGCCCTCAATATCGTCCAATATGGAATGAACCTGCCCGCTGCTCCTTAAGGATCTGTGGAATTCTATGGCAAAACGGTGAGCCTCGTCCTGGATCCTTGTTATAAGCTTAAAGCCCTCGGAGTTCTTTTCAATGGGGATCTCCAGATCATTATAATACAGCCCTCTTGTCCTGTGGTTATCATCCTTCACCATACCGCAGACAGGTATATCAAGCTTAAGGCTTGAAAGCACCTCCATTGCAATATGGACCTGGCCCTTTCCCCCGTCCATCATTATCAGATCAGGGAAGCGGTTGAATCTGCCATAGCTCTTTCCCTCCTCCTCTTCCTTAAGGCCATGGGAAAACCTTCTTGTCAATACCTCTGACATGGAAGCATAGTCATTTGGCCCTTCAACGGTTTTTATCTTGAACTTTCTATAATCATTTTTCTTGGGCTTACCGTTTTCATATACCACCATGGAACCCACTGAGTCATAGCCGCTGATATTTGAGATATCATAAGCCTCCATCCTGACTATCCCCGAAAGCTCCAAAAGCTCTTCTATTTCCCTTACGGCTCCCCTGGTTCTTGCCTCTTCACTCTTTACCTTCTCTATATCCTGTCTTAGGACTATTTCAGCATTTCTCTCTGCCAGCTCAACAAGCTTTTCCTTCTTCCCCTTTATGGGAACCAGTAGATGAACCCTGCTTCCCCTTTTTTCCGATAGCAGCTCTTCGATGACCTCCTTATCCTCTATGGGAAGAGGTAAGAGCAGTTCTCTTGGAATATAAGGAGTTCCGGCATAAAACTGAAGGATAAAATCCCTTATTATATCCTTGCTCTCTGCCTCCAGGGTATTGTCCATATAGTGATGCTCCCTGCCTATTATCTTTCCGCCTCTTATATAAAAAACCTGGATTATAACCGACTCCTTATCTCTGGCAAGAGCTATTACATCCCTGTCGTCACCGTCACTGTCAGTGATCCTCTGCTTTTGGGTGATCTGACTGACGCTTTTTATAAGATCCCTGTACTCCATGGCCTTTTCATAGTCCATTTCCTCAGAGGCCTTCTCCATCTTGCTTTTCAGTTCATTCACAAGGGGCTTGTAATTTCCGCTTAAAAAATTAATGACTCCCTTTACCTTTTCCGAATAAAGCTCCTTATCCGCCAGGCCCGCACAGGGAGCGGGGCATCTGTGCATGTGGTAATAAAGACATGTGTCATTATCCCTTGAGCCCTTATCATCTATCCTTTTATTGCAGGGTCTTATATTATATACTCTTTGTAAAAACTCAATAGTATCCTTCACCGCATAAGAGGAAGTAAAGGGACCAAAATACCTGGCATTATCTTTTTTCACCTGCCTCACCATAGATATTCTGGGATACTCCTCATTGCTTGTGATCTTAATATAGGGATAGGTTTTATCATCCTTTAAAAGAGTGTTATACTTTGGCTTATGCTCCTTTATAAGGTTGTTTTCAAGAACCAGCGCCTCTAACTCCGATCCCGTAACAACATACTCAAACCAGGACACATGCTCTACCATCTGTCTTATCTTAGTGGTCTTATTTGTGCTCTCCCTGAAATATGATCTTACACGATTCTTAAGGATTATAGCCTTTCCCACATAGATAATGGTGTCATTATCATCATGCATTATATATACTCCCGGCTTATCCGGAAGCTTTTTTAACTCTTCTTTGATATCAAACATATATGACTACCGCCTGAACAAGTTATATTTCCAATTATTAAAATCCCCCACCTGCATATCATTCCGGTGGGGGAGATCTCTTTAATTTTTCTTTAAGCTCTGATCTTTAAAAGGGCTTATCCTAAAAAGCATCATTATTTCCCGTATCCTGTGAGGCTTTTTTCTCATCCTCAGGATCCGGCAGACCCTTATGCTGTCTGAATATCTTCATAAATTCTTTACCTGTTATGCTTTCCTTTTCAAGCAGGAAGGAAGCCAGCTCCTCCATAAGAGCCCTGTTATCCTTAAGCAGCTTTTTAGCCTCTTCATAGGATGCGGCAAGTACCTTCATTACCTCCTTATCCACCTTTGCCGCAGTTTCATCGGATACATTAAGTATCTTCCTGCCGCTTAGGTACTGGTCCTCTATTGTTTCCATCTGGATAAGTCCGAATTTATCCGACATGCCGTACTGGGTTATCATAGCCCTTGCCAGGGAAGTAGCCTGTTCAATATCATTGGAAGCACCGGTTGTTATGGCATCGGGGCCAAATACCAGCTCCTCTGCGGCACGTCCCGCAAGAGCGGTTATTATCCTCTCTTCAAGCTCCTTTCTTGAACGAAGATGTTTTTCCTCGTCAGGAACATACCAGGCATATCCTAAGGCCCCCATGGTACGGGGAACGATCGTTATCTTCTGTATAGGATCTGTATTTTTCTGGAGGGCGGAAGCAAGGGCATGCCCTGTTTCATGGTAGGACACAAGCCTTCTTTCCTCAGGACCCATAATATGATCCTTTTTCTCCTTACCCATCATTACAACCTCGATGGCCTCTAAGAGATCCTTCTGGTTTACCGAAGCTCTGCCCTTCTTTACAGCATTTATAGCCGCCTCATTTACCATATTTGCAAGATCCGAGCCTACGGCGCCGGCAGTTGCAAGTCCGATTTCCTCAAAATCTACTGTATCATCCAGATGCACATCCTTGGAATGAACCTTAAGAGTATCCACTCTTCCCTTAAGATCCGGCTTGTCGACTATTATCCTCCTGTCAAATCTTCCGGGTCTTAACAGAGCTTTATCCAATATCTCCGGCCTGTTGGTTGCCGCCAGTATAAAGATACCCTTTGAAGTATCAAAACCGTCCATTTCCGAAAGAAGCTGATTAAGAGTCTGTTCTCTTTCATCATTTCCTCCACCGTATCTGGAATCACGGCTTTTACCTATGGCATCCACCTCATCGATGAATATAATACAGGGAGCATTTTTATTGGCATCCTTAAACAGATCTCTTACCCTTGAAGCTCCGACACCAACATACATTTCCACAAAGTCCGAACCTGCCAGGGAGAAGAAGGGAACATGGGCTTCTCCGGCAACCGCCTTTGCAAGAAGGGTCTTACCTGTTCCGGGAGGACCCACCAAAAGAGCTCCCTTGGGAAGCTTGGCTCCTATCTGAATATATTTTCCGGGATTGTGTAAAAAGTCCACTACCTCCTGCAGGGACTCCTTAGCCTCCTCCTGACCGGCAACATCTCTGAAGGTAACGCCTGTTTCTCTTTGAACGTAGACCTTGGCATTGCTCCTTCCTATTCCCATCATACCTCCGCCCTTGCTCATCCTGTTCATAAGGAAGCTCAAAAGCACCCATACCAGTATGATAGGGAGAATATAAGACACTATAATATATATTATGGTGTCAGAGGAGCTTGATTCCTCCTTTTCAAAGGTTACACCTGCCTTAAGCAGCCTGTCGGGAAGCTCAAGATCGTCGACTCTTACCGTATAATAGGTAATATTAACGTATGAATCTGTCTTTTTCTTGGGAGTGATGGTTATCCTGTCGGAGCCTATGGAAATACTTTCCACCTGTCCGTTTTCAACCATTGCTATAAACTCGTCATAAGAGATCTTCTGTGTGGAGGCATTGTTTACAACGCCCCTCAGATATGACAAAAACAGCAATGTCAGCAGGGAAGCGACCAAAAGGATCATAAGAGTCTGTCTGTTCTTAGGTCCTTTTCCGCCTCCTCCGCCATTATTGCCGTTTTCGTTGTTATTGTTTGAATTATTTTCTGGCATACTCTACTCCATTCATCTTGAATCGGAAAGACAAATATAATTACCTCTTAAGGCATGGTATTTTCTTCCTTTTGGAGCAGAGCTGCTTTATTTATGCATTTTGGGGATCATCCCTTTTTCTCTGTCCCTATTATACTATACCCTGTGCCTTCATAGCATCAGCTACCTTTAAGAAACCGGCTATATTAGCTCCGGCTACATAGTTGCCTTCCATTCCATATTTCTTTGACGCATCATCCAGATTATGGAAGATGTTAACCATTATCTGTTTAAGTTTAGCATCAACTTCCTCAAATGTCCACGAAAGTCTTTCAGAGTTTTGACTCATTTCAAGAGCTGATGTGGCAACACCTCCTGCATTTGCTGCTTTACCGGGAACAAAAAGTACCTTGCTCTTCTGTAAATACTCTGTAGCTTCAAGAGTTGTAGGCATATTTGCGCCCTCACATACAGCTATTACGCCGTTTGCAACAAGTGCCTTGGCATCATCGATATTAAGCTCATTTTGTGTTGCGCAGGGAAGAGCTATATCTACCTTTATTGTCCACTGATTTGTTCCCTCTGCCTTCTTATCATGATACTGGGCTGAAGGACGCTTTGCGGCATATTCTGTCAGACGTGCACGATTAACCTCCTTAACCTCCTTAAGAAGAGCTACATCTATTCCTTCGGGATCATAGATCCAGCCGGTGGAATCAGAGCAGGTAACAGGCTTTGCGCCTAACTGCTGAGCCTTCTGTATAGCATAGATAGCAACATTACCTGATCCTGATACGGCGCAGGTCTTTCCCTTTATATCTATTCCGTTGCACTTAAGCATTTCCTCTGTCATATATAAAAGTCCGTAACCGGTAGCTTCTGTTCTTGCAAGAGATCCGCCGTAGGATAAGCCCTTACCTGTAAGAACTCCTTCATAGAGCCCTGTAAGTCTCTTATACTGTCCGTACATAAATCCTATCTCTCTTGCTCCTGTTCCTATATCTCCTGCAGGAACGTCAGTATCAGCTCCTATATATTTGTGAAGCTCTGTCATAAAGCTCTGACAGAAAGCCATAACCTCACGGTCTGATTTTCCCTTGGGATCGAAATCCGAACCACCCTTACCTCCGCCAATGGGAAGTCCTGTAAGTGAATTCTTAAAGATCTGCTCAAAGCCTAAGAACTTGATTATTCCCAGGTTTACTGAAGGATGAAGTCTCAATCCTCCCTTATAAGGTCCGATAGCGGAATTGAACTGTACTCTGTAGGCATTGTTTACCTGAACCTGTCCCTTGTCATCAACCCAGGGAACTCTGAAAAGAAGCTGTCTTTCCGGTGTTACAAGTCTCTCAAGAAGGGCATCCCTCTTGTATTCCTCCTCATTTGCCTCGATAACGGCTCTTAATGACTCCAATACCTCCTTAACAGCCTGATGGAATTCTGGCTGGGCGGGATTCTGTTCTACGACTCTTTCGTAAATCTCATCAACATATGACATTTCTTTCTTTCCTCCTTCTTATTTCAATTAAATATTTACCCTTTTATCTCAAAAAGGGCAAAAGCTGCCAATAGGGATACTTCAAATATCCTTATCGGACGCCTTTGCCCGTGAAAGATTATATAACCAATGCCAATAAATGGCAAGTTTTTTTTATAAGCTTATTATCAGGAATCCTTATTAGCCGCGAACCTTCTTAACTATATCGGCTGCTGTTTTAACCATTTCCTTGATCTCGTCAAATTTCTCTCCTTCAATAAGATCCTTTTTAACCATCCAGCTTCCACCGCAGCAAAAGATCTTGGGAGATTTTAAATAATCTGTTACATTATCTGCGTTGATCCCGCCTGTAGGCATGAACTTAACATTTACAAAAGCTGCTCCCATGGCATTTATCATCTTGAGTCCTCCGGAGTTCTCTGCGGGGAAGAACTTAACATGGTCAAGACCAAGCTTTACAGCCTCTGTAACCTCTGAAGGTGACTGGGTTCCCGGACATACGGGAATATTCTTTGACTGGCAGTATTTAACGATGTCAGGATCAAGACCCGGAGCAACAATAAACTTAGCTCCTGCATTTACCGCCCTGTCAACCTGCTCGGTTGTAAGTACTGTTCCTGCACCTACTAACATATCAGGGAATTTACTGCTTAAGATCCTTATAGACTCTTCTGCGGCATCTGTTCTGAAGGTAACCTCAGCAGCAGGAAGTCCCCCTTCCATAAGTGCCTTTCCAAGTCCTTCAGCATACTTTGCATCATTTAATACTACTACGGGAATTATTCCCACATCTCCCAATTGTTTCCACATATCTGCGCTCATTATTTTACTTTCCTCCGTTTTCTTTATTATCTCTTAACACGAGCTCCTGCTCCACCCATTACAGCTTCTACTTCCTTCTTGCTTGCCATACTTGTATCTCCGGGTGTTGTCATAGCCAAAGCTCCGTGTGCTGCTCCGTAATTAACTGCCTTCTCGGGATCTCCTGTTGTCATAAGACCATATACAAGACCTGATGCAAAGGAATCTCCTCCTCCTACTCTGTCCATGATCTCAAGGCCGTTATACTCATTTGACTTGTATATTTCTCCGTCTGCGTAGCAGATAGCCTTCCAGTCGTTTACTGTTGCAGTCTTAACTGTTCTTAAGGTGGTAGCCACAACCTTAAAGTTAGGATAGGTCTTTGCTGCCTCTCCTATCATCTTCTTATAGCCTTCAATATTTAATTCCTTAAGGTTCTCATCATTTCCTTCGATCTTAAATCCTAAGCATGCAGTAAAGTCCTCTTCGTTTCCGATCATAACATCAACATACTTGGCAACTTCCTTATTTACCTCCTGAGCCTTATCAAGTCCACCTATGGCACTCCACATTGAAGGTCTGTAGTTAAGATCGTAAGATACCACAGTTCCGTACTTCTTGGCTGTCTTTATAGCCTCTATAACCGTCTCACATGCCTGTTCGGATAAAGCGGCATAGATACCGCCTGTGTGAAGCCAGCGTACTCCCAGCTCTCCAAAGATATATTCAAAGTCAAAATCTGAAGGTTTTGCCTGGGAAATTGCAGTATTTGCCCTGTCTGAGCATCCCAGAGCACCTCTTATTCCAAAACCTCTCTCGGTAAAGTTGATTCCGTTTCTGCAAAGACGTCCTATACCGTCGGTCTTCTGCCAGTGTATCAGAGAAGTATCAACTCCTCCCTGTTCAATAAGATCCTCCATAAGCTTTCCTACTTCATTGTCGGCAAAGGCTGTTATAACAGCTGTGTTTAAGCCAAAACATTTATGAAGTCCGCGGATAACATTATACTCTCCGCCTCCTTCCCATGCTCTGAACGATCTTGCAGTTTTGATCCTTCCTTCTCCCGGATCAAGCCTTAGCATAACCTCTCCCAAAGATACCGCATCAAATTTACAGTCCTTTTGATCTTTAAGCTTTAAGTCCATAGTAACCTCCCTTAAATGATAATTTTTAAAGCTATGTTTTATTTTAAATACAATAGACTTTAATGTCAATCAGCTTGCAAACCCTCTCCAAAGGATTTTTTTACTCTTTATTTTTTCCAATCCGAAGGGTTCATCATCTTTTGAGTCTCCCCTTCAATTTCAAAGGAAACCATATTTTCATCCAGAGCATACCAGGTATCCTTTAAATAGTTTTCAAAAAGATACGATTTACCTTCAAATATATTTATAATGGTTTTCTCAACCCTGTCTGCTATATCCTTATTGATACCAAACTCGGCAGTCACTATTCCCTCCGTAACCATCCTCAGAGCATTTTTTGAAGCCCCAAAGGAAATAATGATAAGATCTCCTTTATCGCCGTAGCCCAAGCCTTTTTCATCCATAGCATCTATGATGTCATTTAAGACTGCGTCATTATAGCAGACAAGGACATCTATCTCATCCTTATATTTACTGCAATAAGACTCCATAAGGTCCTTTGCAGAGGCTCCCTCTCCTATTTCCTCAGGCTGTTCAAGTATTGACATTTTGTATTTGTCGGCTATCTCGGTAAAACCATTTTTGATCTCCCTCATGCCTGTAAAATGGATCTCATTTGGGATCTCAACTATTTTTATTTCTTCCTTCCCTTCTCTGTCGGCATATGCCTTAAGCCATTCTCCGGCTGCTCTCCCTGTTTTGGTACGGTCAGAGCCTATCCAGGCCTTATAGAGGTCACAATCACTTATTTTATTGTCGATCAAAACCACGGGAATGCCGGCTGCCTCACATCTTTCGAGGATCTCTGTATATCCTTCCTCCTCCACAGGATTAAGCACTATACAATCCACATTTTCATCAATGACCGAGTCTAAGGCCGCAAGCTGCTTTTCATAGTTGTTTTCACAGTCTATAAAGTTCAGATCATAGCCGTTTTCTTCTGAAAAGATCTCATTAAAGGATTCATTTATCTCCAATATCCAGTCACTGCTATGATCTCTTTGGATAAGACCGATATCGATAAGTTTCTCCTTTCTTATTGCATCCCTCTCGGCTTCGACCTTATCTTCTGCCTTCTGTTTTACCTCTGCTGACTCTTCTATAAGCTCAGTAGTCTGCTCTTCCTTTTTACTTTCTATCTCTTTTGATAGCGCTTCCGGATCCTCCGGGTTTTCTGAAGCTTCATCGGTCTCATTGCCTGCAGCCTGGTCTGTCTCTGTCAGATCTGACTTCTTAAAGCTGCAAGCTGCCAGAACTGACAATAGAAGGAAAAGTGTCAGTAAGCAAATCCTTTTTTTCATAATGATCACACCTTCTTTTTATCATAGATGTCCATCTCTGAACATGGAGAACTCTCCCATGGGGTATCCTGCCAGGTTCTCAAGGATTCCTCTTGAATCAGCCTCTTCCAAAAGCTTCCGTCTGGCTGAAGTTATTTCAGCTTCAGTCTTATGCTTTGAAGGTCCTCCTACACAGCCTCCGGGACACATCATACCCTCCACAAAGTCCTCATTGAGCCTTCCAAGCTTAAGAAGCTGTAATGCCACGCTGCAGTCCTGACCTCCCGTAGCCTGTCTCAGCTTTATACCGCTTGTATCGATCCCTCTTTCCTTCATGACCTCTATAACAGCCCCTGCAACCCCACCGGATGCAGCAAACTTTTTACCGAAGAGGGAGGCCTTCTGGTATTTTTCCTCTGCAGGTCTTAACTCAAGACTTCTTGAACGAAGCAGTGCTCTGAATTCTCCGTAGGTCATAACATAATCCACATTATCTGCTATTTCCTTATCTCTTGACTCTGCCTTTTTGGCAATACAGGGTCCAACAAAAACAGTTATACAGCCGGGATAAACATGCTTTAAGTATCTTGATACCGCAACCATGGGCGAAACTGTATTTGACTTATTTGTCTTATATAGATCAGGATATTCTTTTTTTATCATGTTAATAAAGGCAGGACAGCAGGAGGTAGTCATCTTTATTCCTTTTTCAAGAGCTTCGGCCCATTCTTCAGCTTCATAGGCCGCTGTCATATCTCCTCCAAGACCAACCTCAACCATATCGGCAAATCCAAGCTCCATAAGCCCCTGTCTTACGGAAGCCATTCCTATATTGTCTCCAAACTGTCCTTCGGTAGCGGGAGCACACATGGCAATAACCTTTTCTCCTGACTGAATGGCTCTTATTATCCCGGTGATAAAGGACTTTGAGGATATGGCTCCAAAGGGGCATGAGTGTATGCAGTGACCGCACTGTATACACTTTTTCTCATCTATGGCACATATACCATATTCATCATAAGTAATGGCCCCTACCGGACATACCTTCTTACAGGGTCTCTGAAGGTGAGCTATAGCCTCATAGGGACAGGCCTTTGCACACATCCCGCATTCCTTACATTTAGACGGATCTATATAGGATCTGTCATGGCCTATGGTTATGGCACCGAATTTACAGGAGTTATAACAAGCCCTTCCCATACACAAACGACAGTTATCGGTAACCGTATAAGCAGATATGGGACATTCCTCACAGGCCGGCTTCAGAACCTGAACAATATTATCGGATTCCATATCCGGAGTGGGACACATACCCATGGCAAGCCTTATTCTTTGTCTCACAAGTTCCCTTTCCTTATATATACAGCATCTGTATTGTGCCTGGGGACCGGGTACCATCCTCATTACTATATCCTCTCGGATCTCCTCTGTAAGATCCCCCTTCCAGGCAGCCATAGCCACCTCCTGTAAAACTCTGTGGTTGAACTGAATAATTCCCTGATCATTTGTTACCATAGATAATCTCCTGTTAGTTTACTATTTAATAATACACCCATAAGCTCAGTATTTTCTTTCCTTGTTTTATAATACCTTAAAAAGAAAAATAATCATAGTATATAAATAATTAATTTGTCGTCATTCTTCCAGCTGATACTGCATAAATTCATACTTAAGCCTGCTGCCCTCTCTTATCTCCGGCGGGAGAAGGGCTCTTGCCACCAGCTTCAGATCCTCAGATTCGATATCCCTTCTTTTTAGATTGGCATAATCTCCGTCGATACTTTCTACCACATAATACCAGGTCTCCATATTGCCTCCTTACATACTGATTTATAATATATTTTACATAAATGTAACATAAGCTTTGGAATAACAAAAGGTATTCTCAGAGACTTGATAATATGTTAAAATAAACTGATATAAACCATTAAGGAGGTTTTAACATGGAGGAATTAATAGAATTACTGCGGGAAGTCAGAGATGACGTGGATTTTGATAACTGCACAGACCTTATAGACGGAGAAGTCCTTTCTTCCTTTGATATAATCCAGATAATCAGCGTTATAGATGAGGAATATGATGTTTCAATTCCCGCCGCTGAAATAAAGCCCGACAATTTCAACAGTGCAAAGGCTCTTTATGATCTTATTCAAAGATTAAAATAAGCACGTATAAAGCTCCCCGGATTCATTACTTAAGTGTTCTGTAATATCCGGGGAGCTTTATTTTTACCAGATAGCTATTCTATCCTCAGGAGCCAGATACATTCCATCTCCTTCTTTAATATCATAGGTTAAAAAGAACTCGTCAAACTGCTGAAGAGTAACATTGACTCTTAAATACTCAAATGGATGCGGATCCGAAGCTGCTCTCAAGTGGATCCTTTCCCTGTTGGATTTGGATCTGAAAAATCCACTTGCGTATGACCTGAAGAATTTATCATAATCGAAATCATCTATCTTTGAAGCCATTCTCAGCATACATTCAACTCCACCCATATCAGCTATTGCCTCCAACAGATAGAGATCTCCGTTAGCAGTTTTTCCGTCATCCGATATAATTATATCGTTATAATAATCAACAACCTTTTTAGATTTCTTTTCAAACTCCTTATAATCTTTATCTGTCCACCACTTTTTAATATTACCTGCTTCATCATATTGACTTCCGGATGAATCAAAGGCATGAGATATCTCATGACCTATTATGAAGCCTATCTGAGCCAACTTCTCTTCTGTAGACATATCCTTATTATAGATTGCGCCCTGAAGGATACCCGAATAAATATACATGGTATTTTGCTGCTGAGAATTAGCCGCATTAACATCCAGGGTATTGGTCATCCATTTTTCCTTGTCTATCTTACTGTTTATTTTAGTTGCAGCATATAAACGGTTTTGTCTTGCGATATTATCATATGCCTCTATAAGATTGCCTCCATCCTCTTTTGAGGTGAAATAGAATATATTACTATCATCCCATTTTTCAGGGTAAGCAACTTGGATATTAAGCTTATCCAGCTTGTTTATTGCAGCCTTTTTTGTTTCCTCTGACAGCCACTCATTCTCCTTTATCATATCTTTATATGTGGCGATCACTTCTTCACAAAGCCCGGTTACCTCTTCTCTTGTTTCAACATCCATATACTTTTCCAGATATAATCTTGAAAGGCTGTCCGGAAAGACTCCCTTTACAATTTCATAACATCTTTCCTCCTTACTTAAGGGTTCCTCGATCCCATTTAGTTTATCCTGGCATTTACAATAATGATCAAATGCCTCTTCGTCAATTTCGGAGATGATCCTGCTAAGGAGTAAGGTTAATATCTTAGCCTTGATCCCATCAAGATTTTCTTCATTATATAACTCATTAAATCTCTTAAGCCAGTCAGGTTCACTAAGATTAATCAGGTTCGATTGAGATAATCCCATCCTTCCTATTACCTTTGTCAAAGGATAATTAGGTGATATTTCATTTATTTCCTCCAAAGTTACCGGGTTTTTGATTTTATTAAGTGATTCAGGCTTATAATAGTCAGTGGTTGACATCATGTGTTCAGCCAGCTCGGCCTCAAAATTATTAAGATCCTCAACTATCTTTTCACCCTCTTCATCATTGATACCCACTCTTTCGAACATATAATCATAGATCTCTTCATTATACTCTTTCAGTGCTTTTCCGTATTCTGAAAGCTCAGTATATTCATCTGAATCCCCAAGAGAAAGAAAGCTTGGATATATTTCAACATTATACCAGTCCGAATCATTTGAATCTATTCCAATACTGACCTGAATCAAACCGCCGTCATAACGGAGACCCTCCTCAGAAATCAGATACTCATTCAGCATATCCATATCTTTGATAGCCATTATTTTTTCTATAAGAGGCATATAAGGCCTTATGCCAAGCTCATTCCTTGTGTCCCAATCCATAAGCAGTTTATATAAACCCTGCGCTAATTCAGCATCATCACCCGTAAGAGAGTCATCCTCAAGGATATCTATACATCTTTTTTTGACATTTTCCTTCATATCGGTAATACAGTCTTCATGATTTTGACCGCTGCGGAATTTAGTATCCACCAGCCAGTCATGGTTAATATTCAGGTAAAAATCATCCTTAAGGTCTGATGTGACCTCCTTTGTTACGACACCGTCAAGATTGGAATTTAACCATGGCTTCATCACCTTCTCTTCTTTTGCTTCACTTTTGGAAGCACTGTTTTCTGATAGCGTTTCTCCTTCCTT
>JAILBX010000032.1 GCA_024680675.1 Lachnospiraceae bacterium
CAGGCTCTATGGAATAGTAGGACCAAAGGGAAGCGGAAAAACCACGATCCTTAAGATCTTTATGGGTACAGTAAAGCCGGATTCAGGCTATGTGGCCAGAATGGGAGATTATAAGTATCCTACTCTCCAAAGCTCTTATGTGTCTCAGGAGGGGCAGTTGAATCTTAAGAAAAACGCCATCTGGAACGTAAAAAAAGCTCATCGTACAGCCAGTAAGGGACGTGCTATCGAAGAGCTTTCAAGGTTTTTAACAGAAGAAGAAATGAATATTCCCACAGGCCAGCTGAGCCTTGGAAAGCAGAGAATAGTGGAAATAGTCAAATCTTTATTTATACCTTCGGACTTTATTGTTTTCGATGAACCCTTTGAAGGTATGACGGATGAAGAGCATGGTGCAGTACTTGATTATGTAATGTCAAAGAGGGAGTCAAGGCCTCTGATAATTGCTTCTGTTTCAGAGCCTGATATAAAAAATATGCGAGTAATGCATCTTTCATGACGAAATCCTTTCCTTTTAATAATTCAGCAAGAATCATCTCATTATGATTCCCGTGACATTCTGGCTTATGGCTGTGGTTTTCCCGTCTCTTCTGTAGGAAGCGTAATCCTTGTTTTCATAGGTGCAGATATTTATATCATATATATTTTCAGGGCTGATGCCAAGGTTTTTTAACTCTCTGGCAGCAGCCTTTTTTATATCAAGGTCATACTTTCCATTGGGTCTTTTTCTTAAAAAATCCTTAGGATCGTTGGAAAGATGGCGTTTTGCAAGACATTCATACACATCATCTCCCACCTCATAACAAGAGCCGCAAATACCTATGCTTAAAGCTGAGACCGTATTTTCAGCCTTTGAATTAAAGTGATCTTCCATAACCTTTATGGTATCTGTGATTATTCCACCGCAAAGTCCTCTCCATCCTGCATGAACGATGGCAGAAACCTTTTCTACGGGATCATAAAAAAGAAGGGGAAGACAATCGGCTGTATGAACACAGATCAAAACATTTGGAAGATCGGTCACAATGCTGTCATAGCCTCCCTTATGTTTAACAGTCAGTTCTTCGTTTATATTTAAAAGCCTTCCTTCAGGGTAATCTCCTGATATGGCAAAAACATTGGCTGAATGGGTTTGATCCGCATAAATTATCCTGTTAACGGGGATATTAAGGAAATCCTTAAAGCTTTGGTCTCTTAAGGACATATCTCTATCATTCTCTTTTATAGAGGATGGAATATCCTTTATACCGGAAATAAAGGTTTTTATAGGATAATGGTCATCAAAAAAAGGTATTGATATCATAAAAGCTTCCTTTACTGTTTTTAAAAATCCTAAATCAGAGCTGTTTTCCCAGAGTATTTGCCAAAGCCTTTATCAGATCTCTTACAACTATAGGCTTACTGATATGTCCGTTCATGCCTGAGGCAATAGCCTGTCGTTTATCTTCTTCAAAGGCATTAGCGGTTACTGCCAATATGGGTATAGTGGATTTTTCCTTGTCTTCAAGATTTCTGATGGCTTCTGAAGCCTGATATCCGTTCATATTGGGCATTTGGATGTCCATAAGGACAATGTCATAGTAATGGGCCGGCTTCTCCTTTACCTTGTTTAAGCAGATAAGACCGTCTTCGGCTCTTTCCACTTCAAAGCCTTCTTCGTTTAGGATAGTTTCCGTTATTTCCGCATTTATATCATTATCCTCGGCAAGGAGGATACGTTTTCCCTTGAATTCATCCTCAGTCACCTCACGCTTTGAATAAATGGTGACGTCCTCTTTGGAGGCGATCTTAGCAGGTATGGTGATGATGAAGGAGGAGCCCTCATTAAGCTTACTCTTTACCTCTATGCTGCCATTCATAAGAT
Source organism: Lachnospiraceae bacterium (assembly GCA_024680675.1). Classification (GTDB taxonomy): domain Bacteria; phylum Bacillota; class Clostridia; order Lachnospirales; family Lachnospiraceae; genus UBA2868. Next base: position 1,865 of record JAILBX010000032.1, read on the forward strand.
CCACAAGACGTTTTACTATGGCCATACCAAGTCCGGTACCCTCTATAGTATTCTTTTCAGAGTTCTTTTCTCTGGCAAATTCATCAAAAAGCATTGGCAGGAAATCCTCACTCATGCCTTTTCCTGTATCGCTTACGGTGATCTTAAAGAATGCCTGATTTTCCTTATCAGAGGGAAGCTCATCAATGATAAGAGATACTTTACCGCCCTTATCGGTGAATTTGTAGGCATTGGCAATGATATTTATGAATATCTCCCTGATCTTTGGAGGATCGCAGTATATATAGTTGTGCTCCACGTTTACTGTTTTTTCAAAGGTAAGCCCCTTTTGAACCATTTGTTCATTAAACATTGAGAACATAGAATCAGTAAACTGTTCTATACTCCAGGCCTGTTCCTCTATGAAGATAGTACCCTTTTCTATTCTTGACATTTCAAGAACATTATTAAGAATAGATAATAAAACATCGCCTGATTCTTTGATTTTCTTAATATAATCCTGTACCTTTTCGGGATCATCCTGATGCTTTTCTGCAAGATCCGCAAAGCCAAGTATGGCATTCATGGGTGTACGTATGTCGTGGGACATATTAAAGAGAAAGGAGGTTTTTGCAAAATTAGCCTGTTCAGCAAGGGTAACAGCATTTTGGAGCTCTATCTTGGCTTTTTCAAGCTCTTCCTTCTGCCTGGTCGTAATATTAAGATTTTCAAGATCCTTATTCTTTTGTTGCTTGATCCTTTTCAGAGATATGGCCAGCATAATGGCTACAATACATATAAGACCTATGATCAGAGCAGCTATACCGAGAACGATGGAAAGGTTATTTCTTATGAAGGTTGAGAGAGAATATTCAATACCGGAATCTGTGTACTTATAGATAGCATTTGTCATAGATGACTTATCTATAAGAGCCAGACCTCTTTCAAGCAGGGAGTAGACAACATTGTTTCCCTTTTTAACACCAATACAAAAGTAGGTATTGTTATTTATGGAAAGGCGGTTTAACATTTCATATTCATTCTGGGCCAGATATTTTTCCGCCCGGCCTGTGTTAAAGAAGGTACAGCTTGCCGTGCCGTATTTTACTGCATCCAAACATTCCTTAGCAGAGCTTACTTCGATTATCTCACTGTCCGGATAGTACATTTCCGCAAATATCTTCTGGAAGGGGCTGTGATCCGAAAGGGCTATCTTAGAGGTTGTATCATCATTGTATTCACCCTTATAGATCACATAGACGCCGGATTGGACAAGATTATTGGTCTGAACTATGTTCTGCTGTTCGGATCTCCAG
>JAILBX010000081.1 GCA_024680675.1 Lachnospiraceae bacterium
TTTTGATCACAACATAGGTTCCGATAACTATAGCTATAAGTACTACGGAATAAATTATAAGCTCGACCAAACTGATTGAAAATTGATGACCCCTCGTCTTTTTCATGTTAACACTCCGCTTTTATACGATCTGATAAATAGTAGTTGTTTTAAAAGGCACATTTGCCTCTATTACAGGCTTTTCAAAACCTTCCTGGTTTATGCTGTCAGGAAAATACTGGGTTTCAAGACAAAAAGCTCCGCGTTTTGAATATTTTGCTCCATTCTTTCCGCTATCTCCTGTAATAAAGTTTCCTGAATAGAACTGAATTCCGGGAAGATCTGTATAAACTAACATTGTCCTTCCGTCATAGCTTGCCTTGGCAACTTCTCTTATGGTTTTATCATAACCGTCGATAGCATAATTATGATCAAAACCTCCGGATATCTCTATCTGCTCATTATCAGCAGCTATATCCTGTCCTATTTTCTTGGGCTTTGTGAAATCAAAGGGAGTTCCCTCTACAGAAGCTATCTCACCTGTAGGAATAGCACCCTTGAAAACGGGAGTATAATGTGATGCCTTTATATTTAATGTGGTTTCGTTTACTGCTTCCTCACCTGCATCATGTCCTCCAAGATTAAAATAAGAATGGTTGGTAGGATTGAATATGGTCTTTTTATCGCTTAATGCTTCGTACTCTATCTTAACTTCGTTAGCCATGGTAAGGGAATAGGTTATCTTAACCTTTACATTTCCGGGAAAGCCATTTTCCATATCCGGTGATTCTCTGGTTAATATAACTGCGTTATCCTCTGTAGCTGCATCCCACATAACCTTGTGAAATCCATTGTCTATATCAGTATGAAGATTGTTTGTACCCTCATTAGCCTTTAACTTATACTCTTTATTATCTAAAGAGAAGGTTGCATTGGCAATTCTGTTGGCATTTCTTCCTATGCAGGCTCCAAAGAAAAAACTGTTGTCAAAATATCTTTCAACTTCATCATAACCCATTACTATATCCTTTATTTCTCCCCTGTCATTGGGAGCAAGGATACTTACAATATTTGCGCCGTAATCAGTAACACTTACAGAAACTCTCCCATTGGAAATGGTGTACAAGCTTATGACTTTACCTTCTTTTGTTTTACCGAATTCTTTCTTTTCTACAGACATTTTTTTTCTCCCTTTCTTTATATTTTTATAAATTTAAAATACCAAGGATAATAAAGCACAAAAAATATAGTTATGTTTTCAGAGTTCAACTCTGGCATCAAGAGCCCTTGATAAGGTAACCTCATCAATATACTCAAGCTCACCTCCTACAGGAACTCCGCTTGCTATTCTCGTAACCTTTACTCCGGTGGGTTTTATAAGCTTACTTATATACATAGCGGTAGTTTCTCCTTCAATGCTGGAATTGGTGGCTATTATAACCTCATTGACATCATCATGAAGTCTTGAAATAAGCTCCTTAAGCCTTATTTCATTAGGACCGATTCCCATTGAGGGATTTATGGCTCCATGCAGGACATGATATACACCATTATACTTTCCTGTTTTTTCATAAGCATTAAGATCTCTGGTATTCTCGATCACCATTATTGTTTTGTGATCTCTTGCTTCATTAGCGCATATGGGACAGATTTCATTATCCGTAAGAGTATAACAGCATTTGCAGTATTTTACATTATTTCTCGCCTCAACCATGGCCCGGGCAATGTTTTCAACTGACTCCTTTGGCATATTTATCATATGAAAAGCAAGTCTTTGCGCCGTTTTGTTTCCGATACCTGGAAGCACTGACAATTCTGCTATAAGTCTGTTAATATAGCTGCTGTACAGATCCATTTATCCTACCTCTTTTTAAAAAGGAAAACCGGTTTTTCCCGCTAATTTACCCATAACCTCATTTGAAGCGTCTTCAACCTTTTTAATAGCTTCGTTTACTGCTGCCATAATAAGATCTTCAAGCATTTCTACGTCATCAGGATCAACTGCTTCAGGGTCTATTTTTACCTTAGTGATCTCCTTTTTACCTGTTATGGTGATCTCTACAGCCTTTCCACCCGAAGTAACCGTATACTCCTGTTCTTCCAAAAGCTTCTGGTTTTCTTCCATCTGTTTTTGCATCTTTTGGGCCTGTTTCATAAGGTTACCCATATTTCCCATTCCCATTCCGCCTTGAAATCCACCTCTTTTTGCCATAATATCACTCCTCCGTTTCTATTTCCATATCTATACCCGGCAGGGTATTTAACTCTGTGTGCTGCTTTTTCTTTTCTTTTTTTTCACCCTGAAGTCTTATCTCAAAGTCCACAGAATAGCCAAGAACCTTCTCCATTGCCTGAATCAATGACTGCTTTGTATACTCAGTGTTAAGGGTTATATCTGCATTATTGCTTCTTGGAATAATAAGTAGTTTATTTTTGTCCTCTGCTGACCAGACTGCTCCCTTTAGAAGCTCCTTTGATATTCCCTCAACATTGGCAAGGATCTCATTTCTATGTCTGCCGGCTTCTATAACACTTTTTTCTATATCCTCAGGTAAAGGGATCTTTTCCTCTTTAACCTCTTCCTCTATTTTTTCAAGCTTTATTTCAGATATATTTTCAGGATGAAGCTTCATTTCCTCTATGGCATCCACAAGCTCTTTTACCCTGTCCTCAAGGACTCTGACTCTTTCCGTCATTGAGGTGTAATCACTTTCCATATCAGGCCTGCACAATCTGATTATGGCAAGCTCAACCAAAACCCTCTTCTGAGAGGAGTATTTTATGGTATTTGACAGCTCTGAAAAAATATGGATATACCTTATGACTGATTCCTGTTTAAATATATCAGACTCTTCCTTTATCCTTACAAGGTTTTCCTTTGAAAGGTCTATGATATTCTCAAGACCTTTTCCGTCTGAAGCCTTTATTAACAGGATATTTCTCAGATACCAGGTAAAATCAGTAACAAACTGGGATATTTCCCTGCCGTTTACTGTAATCTCATCTAAAATATCTATACATTCGAGTATATCCGATTTAAATATTCCTCTTAAAAGTCTTGAAAATACCTCAGTATCTACAGCACCTAATATTTCAAGAACTCTTTCATAGGTAAGCTCTGAACCGTAGTAAAAGGAACTGCATTTATCAAAGAGACTTATGGCATCTCTTAAGGCTCCGTCAGAAACTCTGGCTATATATCTTAAAGCCTTATCATCTGCCTTTACCCCTTCTCCCTCCGTAAGCTCCTTCAGCCTGTCAACGATAACATCCACGCTTATACGCTTAAAATCGTATCTTTGACATCTGGACAATATGGTTACGGGTATCCTGTGAACCTCAGTTGTTGCAAGTATAAAAATAACATAAGAGGGAGGCTCTTCTAATGTCTTTAAGAGGGCATTAAAGGCTCCTGGGGAAAGCATATGTACTTCATCGATTATATAAACCTTATATTTTCCGTTGGCCGGAGAATATACAACATCATCCCTTATTTCTCTTACGCTATCTACACCGTTATTTGAGGCAGCATCTATTTCAACTACATTCATAGAACTTCCCTCCTGTATGGCTATACAGGAGGGGCATTTTCCACAGGGTTCTCCATTATTTGGAGCTTCACAGTTAACTACCTTGGCAAAAAGCTTGGCCATGGTTGTTTTTCCTGTTCCTCTTGTTCCGCAAAAGAGATAAGCATGTCCAATACGGTCCGACTCTATTTGATTTTTTAATGTCTTGACAATTGCATCCTGACCCTTTACATCTTCAAACCTGTCAGGACGCCATTTTCTGTAAAGTGCTGTGTATGACATATAGGATCAATCACCAAAGCTTATTCCAAGCATTCTCGCTTCCTTAATGATAGTAGCATCAGGCTCTAAGTATTTAAGTTTTCCTGCCACATCTTCAAGAGGTATCTTTGTTATCTCTCTGTTAACGATACCTACCATGTATCCGTAATCTTCATTTATGATAAGTTCAGCTGCCTTGGTTCCAAGTCTTGAAGCAAATACTCTGTCGTAAGGACAGGGACTTCCGCCTCGCTGGGTATGACCGGGAACAGTAACTCTTATTTCCTGACCTGTTCTCTTTTCTATTTCAGCTGCGATCTCATAGGAAACCGAAGGATATTTCTGTGCACTCTTTGCCAGGCTTTCCTTAAGCTCCTTCTTGTTCATTTTTGATCTTTCCTTTGAAATAGCACCCTCTGCTACTGCAAGGATAGTAAAGCTGCTTCCTCTCTTTGTTCTCATGTTTATTGCATCAACTATTTTATCAATATCATAAGGGATCTCAGGTACAAGTATGATATCAGCTCCACCTGCAATACCTGCATTAAGAGTAAGCCATCCAACTTTATGTCCCATTACTTCAACTATAAATACTCTGCTGTGGGAAGAAGCTGTTGTATGGATACAGTCAATGGCATTGGTTGCTATATTAACCGCACTCTGGAATCCAAAGGTCATATCTGTTCCCCAAAGGTCGTTATCTATTGTCTTTGGAAGTGTTATTACATTAAGACCTTCCTCCCTAAGGAGATTTGCAGTCTTTGTAGTTCCGTTTCCTCCAAGTACAACAAGACAGTCAAGGTTTAACTTATAATAGTTCTGCTTCATTGCAGCAACCTTATCCACCCCGTTTTCATCCGGCTCCCTTATGGTCTTAAAAGGAGTACGTGAACTTCCAAGTATTGTTCCGCCTCTGGTCAATATTCCGGAAAAATCCGAAAAAGATAAAAGCTTGTAATTACTGTAGATCAAACCCCTGTAACCATTGTAAAATCCATAGATTTCAACCTGATCCCCACCTAGCTGAAACCAAAGAGCCTTAACTACACCTCTCATTGCAGCGTTAAGAGCCTGACAGTCTCCACCGCTTGTTAGCATTCCGATTCTTCTCATTTTTCCTTCTCCTTTTCTAAAAATTTTCTGAAACCTTTTCTTTCTTATTCCTCAGATCCTTCTTCCCCGTCGACATCATCATCAACATCAACTTCGTCGTGAACTATTACTATATCCTCATTTTCATCATTTTCCAAAAAATCATCATCATCAAAGCCACAATCCTTCACATTTGCGTCAGCCTCTTCAACGCTGTCATATTCAACGTTTCCATCTGATATCTTATCCCTTACCTTAGCTATCTTAGCTATTGTAACCCCGTCATTCAGATTCATAAGCTTAACGCCTGAGGTTATCCTTCCAAGAACAGATACATGATCCATTGGAATCTGTATTATAACTCCCTCATTGGTTATCATCATGATCTCGTGATCATCATTAACTGCCTTTATTCCAACTACATCACCGGTCTTTTCAACTATCTTGTAGCATTTAACTCCCTTACCGCCTCTGTATTGAAGATTAAAATCATTTAAATAAGTTCTCTTTCCGTAACCCTTTTCAGAAACTATAAGAAGGGAATCACCCTGGTGATCAAGCTGCATACCAACAACCTCATCTCCTTCTGAAAGATTTATTCCCCTTACTCCAAAGGAGGATCTTCCCGTTGCCCTTACATCTGTTTCCTTAAATCTTATACATACTCCTAATTTGGTAACAATAAATATTTCAGATGTACTTGAAGTAGTCTTAACTTCTATCAATTCATCATCATCTCTTAAGTTTACTGCTATCAAACCATTCTTTCTTATATTTGAGTATTCCGTAGTCTTGGTCTTTTTTACCGTTCCCTTCTTGGTAACCATAAAGAGATTATGCTCATCATCATAATCCGTTGTAGGTATCATAGCACTTATCTTCTCATTTGGACTTAACTGAAGAAGATTTATTATGGCAACCCCTCTTGAAGTCCTTGAAGCCTCGGGAATCTCATAGGCCTTTAGCATATAAACCCTTCCAAGATTGGTAAAGAAGAGCAGTCTTGAATGGGTTGAGGTCATAAGGATATCCTCTATATAATCGTCATCGATAGTGGACATTCCCTTGATCCCTCTGCCGCCACGGTTCTGAGTTCTGAAGTTATCAACACTCATTCTCTTTACATAACCTAAATTAGTAAGAGCAATGACCGTATTTTCATGAGGAACAAGATCCTCTGTTGAAATATCAGACTCATCAAAGCTTATTCTGGTCTTTCTGTCGTCGCCGTATTTATCTGCGATCACGTTTATCTCAGTTTTTATAACTCCAAGAAGGAGCTTTTCATCGCCAAGTATAGCCTTATATTCTCCTATCTTTTTCTGAAGCTCTGCATACTCCTCTTCAAGCTTTGATCTTTCAAGACCTGTCAGAGCACGGAGTCTCATATCAACTATAGCCTGAGCCTGAGCGTCCGTAAGACTGAATCTTTTTATAAGCTCTTCCTTAGCCTCGGCAACATTTTTACTTGCTCTGATTATCTTTATTACTTCATCTATATTATCAAGGGCAATAAGGAGACCTTCCAATATATGGGCTCTTTCCTCTGCCTTATTAAGATCATACTTAGTCCTTCTTGTAACAACATCCTCCTGATGCTTAAGATAATGGCCAAGTATTTCAAGTATGCTCATTACCTTAGGTTCATTGTTAACAAGAGCCAGCATTATAACTCCAAAGGTATCCTGGAGCTGGGTATGCTTATATAATCTGTTTAAAACAATGTTAGGGTTAACATCTCTCCTTAACTCTATGACAACCCTCATTCCTTCACGATCGGATTCATCTCTTAGATCCGTTATACCATCGATTTTCTTATCCTTTACCAGCTCAGCTATTTTCTCTATAAGCCTTGCCTTATTTACAAGATAGGGAAGCTCGCTTACAATTATCCTGTTCTTGCCGTTTGGCATTGACTCAATATTTGTGATAGCCCTTATCCTTATCTTACCTCTTCCTGTACGATAAGCCTCTTCAATACCTCTGGTCCCAAGTATTTCAGCACCGGTAGGAAAATCGGGACCCTTTACAAGGGAAAGGATTTCTTCGATCTCAGTATCCCTGTCCTCTAAAACTCTGTTGTCTATTATCTTATTAACAGCTGCTATTACCTCTCTTAAATTATGAGGAGGTATGTTGGTTGCCATACCTACGGCAATTCCGGTTGTTCCGTTTACCAAAAGATTTGGATATCTTCCGGGAAGCACTACCGGTTCTTTTTCGGTTTCATCAAAGTTTGGTATAAAATCAACCGTATTTTTTCCGATGTCTGCCAGCATTTCCATGGAAATTTTTGATAAACGTGCTTCCGTGTACCTCATGGCGGCGGCTCCATCCCCATCCACGGATCCAAAATTACCATGTCCGTCTACTAGAACGTATCTCATTGACCAGTCCTGAGCCATATTTACCAGAGCTCCATAAATAGAACTGTCACCATGGGGGTGGTATTTACCCATTGTATCACCCACAATACGGGCACATTTTCTATGAGGCTTATCCGGTCCGTTGTTAAGTTCTATCATTGAATAAAGAACTCTTCTTTGAACAGGCTTAAGACCATCCTTAACATCAGGAAGAGCTCTTGCTGCTATAACACTCATAGCATAGTCAATATAAGAACTCTCCATAGTCTTTTTCAGATCAACCTCATGGACTTTATCAAAAATTTTGTCATCCATTATTTACTGTCTCCATCCTGTATTAATCAGTAGATTCATAAGTTTTATTACCTTTAAAAATATAGCGATCT
>JAILBX010000090.1 GCA_024680675.1 Lachnospiraceae bacterium
GATAATATGAGTCTGCTTATAGGTTCTGATATAACCTTTGATTTTAACTGTCGTACAGATGTATGTGTTTTTCATTATACAAACAAAGATTCCCATGCCGTTGATGAGGTTATACAGGGATATATTGAGAAGCTGCCTAAAAGCGGTATTCATGAAGAGGACATCAAGGCTTATGCCAAGGTCTTTACCTCAGCTTTATATCATTCCCACAGGGACAGCATTGATTTTCGAGCCATTGGTTTTGATGAGTCGGAGGAATATCGATGGTACAGGGCCGATATAGTAAGTATTATGGGTAAGGAAGGTTACGTTTCTCATGTCATCGGGCATGTCAGGGATATCCATGAGGATAAAGTAAAGGAAATTGAGCTTCAGCTTAGAGCAGATCACGATGGACTTACAGGTCTTATGAATAAAAAGGCCACAGAGGAGCTGATATCGGAAATGCTTCTAGGTTATGAGGGCACTGACAGTAAGGGGGCTCTCTTTATATTGGACACAGATAACTTTAAAGGTGTTAATGATAAATTTGGACACAGTACCGGAGACAGAGTCCTTGCCAGTATCGGTCAGATAATCAAGAAAAGCTGTAAGGGACGTGATGTGACCGGCAGGATCGGTGGAGACGAATTTTTGATATTTGCCGATAATGTGGGTAATTCCAATAACGCAGCTCTTCTCGCGCGGAATATTGAGGAGCAGGTTATCCAAGCGTTTGACGGGGAAGAGCTGGAGGGTAAGGTATCTATGAGCATAGGTATCGCTATGTTTCCTTCAGACGGTGAGGACTTCCAAACCCTCTATAAGCATGCCGATAAAGCCCTTTATGTGGTAAAGGAGAACGGTAAGGCAAACTGGAAGGTATATGATGAAAGGGTCTGATGAGCTGAATGAAAGCTATTAGCTTTTAAAAGCTTATGAAGCTAAGCCCTTTGGCTTTTAAGAAGCTTTAATAAAAAATCCTCCCCCAAAATGGGGAAGGATTTTTTATTACCAGATTCTGTAGTTTCCGCTTAGGGCAAGCATGGCAAACATATAAAGACAATTGTCGTAATATCTTCTTTCGCCGCTCCTTAGAGGGGTATTCCAGAATTTATTAACAAAGTCTTTTGAAACTTTTCCTTCAAGGGCAAGGGAGGCCTGGGCTGTGGTTGCAAGAAGTGCCACAGGATGAAGAGCCTTTTGATCAAGGATCTTTCCATCGATGAGATATACCTTATCTCTGTCATTTTCTTCAAGTCCTGCAAAGAAAGACTGAAGGTTTTTGCAGGCCTTCTTTTCAAAATCAATGTATTCCAAAGCTTCAAAGTCCTTTACAGTATCCCCGGACAGGGCTCTTATCCTGCTCCATTCGCAGTCAAGGGCTATATTGGCAATGGTTCTGTAAGCATCTGAATAAAACCAGTCGTGACGACCGAATATTTCCTGCTCATATGGATAGGGTCTTCCATCGTAATAGCTGTACTCGGCTGACAGACCTGTCTCAGGATGACAGGCTTTTTTCAGGAATTCTCTGCTGGCAGCGGCAGCCTTTTTCCAAAAGCCCCGATCTTCCTCATTGCCGTATTCTGCAAAGAGCTCATAAAAGTGGGGAAGATGATAGGAAGGATCGGTAAAATCCCTGTCAGGTATAAAACGGATGAGGTAGTTATCAGGATCCCACATTGCCCTGCCAATCCCGTCCTCTCCCTTGTGAACAACTTCCTTTAAGATTTTTTTTGCCCAATTAAGGTAGTTACATTCATCTTTACCATCACCCCATCTGTGGGAGGCAAAGATAAGAGACATGGCCATAAATTCTTCGCCGTCAGGAGCCGGTCCATCTGAGTTTTTTTTGCCATCCGGGGAAACCGACCAGGCAAAATAGCCCTTGTTGATACCTTCCTTAAGGTACATATACTTTAGTGCCCATTTCCAAATGGCATCAAATTCAGTCTTTTTATCCATCTGCACGCACATCATCATGGCATAGGATACGCCTTCGGTCCTTACATCGATATTACCTGTGTCTACTATATATCCAAGGCTTTTGTCATTGTTAAAGCTTACAAAGGCTTCTTCTTTGTAAAAGATCTCCTGGAAGGTATCATCCAGGCGTTTACTGATCTCATCCTTATCAAATCCGCATTCCAAAAAAACATTTCTATATTCCATAAGATCACTCCTTTACGCCGCCAAGGGTAAGACCTGTTACAAAGTAGTTCTGAAGGAAAGGATAAATACAAATGATAGGAAGCATTGTTATTATCGTTGCTGCCGCTCTGACCGATGTGGGAGTGACAGTTCCCATGGCGTTCTTCATGGCCTCAGCCGAGGTGCCCTGATTGGTAACCGAGGACAAAAGCTTCATCAACTCATACTGGAGAGTGGTGTACTGGTCGCTCATTCTGTTGTAGAGCATTGCATCAAACCAGGAGTTCCACTGATATACAGCCACAAAAAGAGCTATTGTCGCATATACGGGCTTACACAGAGGTGATATAACCTTAAGGAAAATCGTTGTATAGCCGGCTCCGTCAATCTGTGCTGCCTCTGTAAGTGATTCGGAGATACCGTTCATATAGGTTCTTATGACAAGCATATTAAATGCGCTGATAGTTCCGGGGATAACATATACCCAGAAGGTATTTGTCAGATGAAGGTTTTTGTATAAAAGAAAGGTAGGAATAAGTCCACCGTTTACATACATTGTAATTACCCAGAAAAGTGAAAGTGCTCTTCTGAATATAAACTCCTTACGACTGACGATATATGCAAGGATAGCATTTGTGACAAGGGCCAGCAGTGTTCCGATCAAGGTTCTGAGTACGGTTATGTATGCACCTGTAATGAGGTTGTCCTTTTGCATTACTGTGATGTAGTTCTTTAATGTGAATTTCCTGGGAATGAGATATATCCCTCCTCTAAGGGCATCAGTTCCATCGTTAAAAGAGATGGCCAGAGTATTGAGGACAGGATAAAGAGTTATGACAACAAAGAGGATCATAAATATAGTGTTGCATATAGTAAATGCCTTATCCCCTGCAGAAACCTTCCTCCTTTTAGCAGCTGCTGCCCTGTTTTTATTGTTATTATCCGACCCTGACAGGGGCGGGTTTTTTAAATTTATATTATTATTTCCATTAGCCATTTTCTTCCTCCAAAAAAGTTGCTCTTATCAGAACAGTCTCTCTTCTCCACTTCTCTTTGCTATCTGGTTTGCAAGGACGATCAGTATGATACTTACAAGGCTCTTAAAGATACCTGCTGCGGTACCTATGGAGTAGTCACCCTGACTTATGCCCCATTTAAGTACATAAATATCTATTGTTTGCGATACACTCTGTACAAGTCCGTTACCTAAGAGATACTGGATTTCGAAACCTGCGTTTAACACGTTTCCTACATTCATCAAAAGAAGGATGATTATGGTAGGCTTGATCCCCGGAAGTGTTACATGAAGGATCTTGGCCCATCTTCCGGCTCCGTCTATGGAGGCTGCCTCATACAGGGCAGGATCGATAGATGTTATGGCAGCGAGGTAGATGATGGCGTTCCAGCCTGTCTCCTTCCAGACGTTGGCAAAGGCCACGATAGGCCAGAAGTATTGAGTATGTGCAAAAAAGTTGATTCCCTGGTCAACAATTCCAAGCTTCATAAGGATATCGTTGACAATACCTGTTCCTGAGAGAGCATCGTGCAAAATACCTGTAACTATGATCCAGGAAAGGAAGTGAGGGAGATATGAAATGGTCTGAACAGTTCTTTTTCCAAAGTTACTTCTCACTTCATTTAAAAGAATGGCGAAGGCAATTGCTGTGATAAAGGTCACTACCAGATTGATAACACCCATTGCCAGGGTATTCCTGATAACCTTCAAAAAAGTAACATCAGAGAAGAGTCTGACAAACTTGGCAAGTCCTACAAATTGTGAATGAAGGATACCATCCTTGGGCTTGTAGTTCTGAAATGCCATAAGCCATCCGGTGAGGGGCAGGTAGTAAAAGATAAACCCGTAAATAGTTAGCAATCCACCCCATATAAGGAGAGCTTTTTGTTTTTTTATCGTATTAAGATCTATTTTTGTCTTCTTTTTCATTCGCTGTACCACCTTTTTTGGGTAAAAAGCGGGCAGGCAAAAGTCTTTCATTATGCCTGCCCACAATAAGCTTTTATTCTGTCGCGCCTTTTATTCAAGCGACCAGACATTATAAGTCGTATTTGTCTGTTTCAGTTTCAGATAATCACTGGAACTTTGCTGCTTCTTCTATTCTTCTGTCAAGCTCTGTCTGCATTGCTGCAAGGAAATCCTCAGGTTTGCAGTTATTGTAAGCCTTCATATATTCATCCCAGGCTCCCTCGAAATCATCTGCCATTACTACCTTTGGAAGGTATTCGTGCTTAACCTCACCCATAAGGTTCCAGGCAACACCTGCATCTGTATCTGTTGTGAGGTTGTTGGAGTATGAGTACATAGGATACCAGGGTCCGGGTGCTTCATTGGTTCCAAGCATATCAACATATGTCTTGGCTCCGTAAGCTGAAAGGCAATCCTTTACCTTGCCAGCAAGACTGTCATAGTATTCACCGGGCTGGTCTGAAGGCATATTTGCATTCTTACCGTCATCGCTTGTTCCAAGCCACTGAGGGAAGTATGAGTATGTGCAAAGGTGTGATGCCTTATATGCTGTATCTGCAGCATTTGTTCTCTCTTCAGGAGTTCTGTAGAAAATACCCTTATCGTCTACTTCATAGTCAACTCCTTCTACACCCCAGAATCTGAGATTATGAACCTCCTGTCCAAGAAGATCGTCTATAAATTTAATTGCTCCTTCCACATCATCACAGCTTGTTGTAACTGCAAGTCCGCTTGCTACGTTCAAAACTCCGCCTGAGTTATGCCACTGATTATGAACGTCCTCGGAAATTGTTATGGGAAGGGGAACATACATACAGCCCTTTTCATCAAGTCCTGCTGACTTTATTGCATCTCCTGCAGTAAAGGCGAAATCCCACCACTGATCTATCATACCAAGTACTCTTCCTGTGGAAAGCTTTGCAATATACTCATCATAGGTCTGAGTAAAGGATTCCGGATCTACAATGCCCTTTTTGTATTCATCATTAAGCTTTTCGAAATATTTTACCGCTGTATCTGTTGTGTTGTAATCAATAACCTTTTTAGTTTTGGGATCAACAATGACTGAACCGTCATTCGGATATCCATCCAGGAATTCGGGAGCATTTTCAAGACAGAAATATCTCCAGTCATCACAGAGGATGGTATAAGGAATATTTGCTGTTCCATCTTCCATAGTAGGATTTGCTTCATTATATGATTCAATAAGATCGAAGTACTGATCCATTGTCTTTACTTCAGGATATCCTGCCCACTCAAGAACTCTGGTCTGGATCCAGAAGGCTTCATCATTGTGGGTACAGGTTGTATCCTTTCCCTTGATGTTCTGGAACTGGTTGATCCAGTAGATATGTCCGTCATCCTGCTTTAAACGGTCCCATTCCTGTTCTGTGTAGTAGGATTTGATGTTAGGATATTTATCAATATATTCGTCAAGAGCAACAAGGGCTCCGGCTTCATAGAGCTGTTTCATTCCGTCTCCGCCATCGATGAAGTCGGGATATTCGCCGCCGGCAATGAGGGTTCCGACTGCTTCCTCTGCTGTCTGACCTGTAAGCCAGGTCTCCTTTACCTTCACGCCTGTTTTATCTGCTATCATTTGCTGGATCTCATTGTCATCATTGATCTCAGCTCCTGGAACAGCAAAGAATGCCGTAAATTCTTTTTCACCGGATCCTCCTGTAGCTGATGCCTGCTGAGCACCATCTCCCGATGCAGCTCCTGCACCTTCCGCACTGCCTGCGCCACCGCAAGCTGCAAGTGAAGCTGCGATAACCATTGACATCAAAACTGATAACAACTTCTTTTTCATCTGTAACCTCCTTTAAGAATTATGATAATTTAATGTTTTCTTGTTATGGTTACATTCTACAGGAGTAAATATATTATTAAAATCGGATAAAGTATATATAATATACCGACAAATTATACCTCTGACATTTTTTTGAACTTTGCCGGGGTACATCCCTTGACTGCTATAAACTTATTTACAAAGTAGTCAACATCCTTGTAGCCAACGGCTTCCGCTATCTCATAGGTTTTCATGTCATTTTTTAAGAGAAGGGAAACTGCCTGTTCAATTCTGTAATTATTCAGGTAATCTTTAAAAGAACAGCCGTACTTTTTATGAAAGAGCTGTCCAAGGTAGGCGCTGTTGACATAGTACTTATCCCCAAGCTCCTTGAGAGTAAGGTTGTTCATGTAGTTCTTTCTGACCTCCTTTTCTATGTCAGCAAGAGTTCCTCTTGATACGTTCTTTCTAAGCTGTTGGAGGTAATCGGCATACTCAAAGGCAAATTTTAAGATATGGGCACGACTTCCCCTGCGGATCCCTTCCTCAAAGGTATTCTCACTGATAAGCCTTAGTATTTCCTCCTGGTTGATCTCGCTGTCCTGTTCACTTGCCAGATTAATGAGCTGAAAAAGAAGATAGTTTATATTAAGGTTCATTGAGCTCTCGTTTTCTTTTGAGCTTTCCAGCTCGTCAAAGACAGCATCAACATTTTTAATGATCTCTTTTCTGTTGTTCTCCTCTATGGCCCTTATAAAGCTGTCCAGACTATCCTTACACAGGACAACGCCCTCCTGTGGAAGCCGGGTCTCATCCTCGTATATGCAAAGATCCTTGTGATCCCTAAAGCCCTGCAGGAATCTTAGCTTACAGGCTGTTCCGTAGGACTTTGAGAGATTGCTTATACCCTTTACCCGCTTTCCGGCAAATACAGATATCCTGCATTCCATAAGTGATGTCACATAGCTTATGAGCTTTTTTAAATATTCTATTTCATCAATATTGCGTTCCTGACACATATAGTCAAAAAATACTATTCCTACATCGAATATCTTGTCATAACCTGAAGGATCAAAAATGCAGCACTTTTCATCTTCGCCCAGATAGTCGGATACAGTTTCATAGAGCTTTCTCTGAAGGCTTCTTTTTTCACTGTCGGTCTGTTCATCCTCGTCAGCTTTTTCTGTCAGCTGCAGCTCTATATACCTCATGTTGTCGGACATGCGCAGGTGTTTGTTTACATATTCAACGTTGATCTCATCAAATTTGCCATGGATGATGGGAATTATATTCTGAGTAAAATATGCATCCTCCATTTTTTTTGTTCTGTCTATCTGCTGATTCTTTTCAAAACTCAGGGCCTGAACCTTTTTAACAACTTCAAGAAGGCTGCCACCGTCAACGGGTTTTAGCAGATAGTCTGAACATTCGTATTTTATGGCCTGTTGGGCAAAGGAAAAATCCGCATAACCGGACAGTATTATAAAATATGCCTCGCTCAGGTTTTCCTCTCTCAGCTTTTTTAAGAGCTCAAGGCCGTTCATAACAGGCATCTTGATATCCGCAACTATCATATCCACTTTGTTATCTTTTAAATAATCAAAGGCCTCTTTTCCGTTTGAACAGGATCTGACTATTTCAAAGCCCTCCTGATCCCAATCTATGATGGCCTTTAGTCCCTGTACAATATGGGGCTCGTCATCTACAAGCAGTACCTTTATCATTTTATCACTCCTTTTTAAATATCCTGACCTTCTGCGGGAGCAGGGAATTTGACAGTTACCATAGTTCCTACTCCTTCTTCCGAGCTGATCTCAAAGACTACCTTATTATGGGAAAACATCTTTAGCCTTATGCAGGCATTTATCATGCCTATCCTGGATTCATCCTTTAGCGCTTCCATTGAAGCTTTATCCATCTTTTTCTGTATTTCCATGGTCTCTTCTTTATTCATGCCGATACCGGTGTCTTCTATTTCTATTACCAGAAGCTCCTTTTCAAGATAGATCCTTACAAATATCCATCCGTTTTTGGCCTTTTCCTCAATTCCGTGAACACAGGCATTCTCAACGAAGGTCACGATGGACAGCTTGGGTATCCAGATATTCTGACATTCATCTTCAACTGACAGGGAAAAGGACAGCCTGTCACCGAATCTGTATTTCTGAAGGTTAAGATAGGCCTTTACGAAATTCATTTCGTCACTGATCTTAACATTGTTCTGATTCCATTCAACATACTGCCTTTGGATTATTGCAAGATTTTCGATCATTCTGGCAGTCTCTTTTTCCTGCTTTATAAGTGAGTGCATCCTTATGCTTTCAAGGACGTTAAAGAGAAAGTGGGGGTTGATCTGGCTCCTCAGGGCAAGGAGTTCAGCCTGCTGTCTGGCTACTGTTTCCTCATTTACCTTTATCTGATGCTTATAGACGGATTCGATCAGGTTGTTTATCCTGTCTGCCATATCGTTGTAATTTCTGGCAAGGATAGCCAGCTCATCCTCTCCCTCTACGTCTTCAATCTTTATAAGGTGATCCTTGTCTGTATTTTTTACGGTATCGGTCAGGACAAGGAGCCTTGAGGTGAAGTTCTTCTGCAGAACCTGTATAGCAAGATAGGGAAGGATAAAACTGACCGCGATCAGGATCAAATAGATAAAAAAGTTCTTTTTTATTGCAGTCAGAATATGGTTTTCAGTCCTTAGTACCCTTATTTCCAGATCACAGCCGTAGCAGTTTATTTTTTTGACGTAGGCGATTTTAGAGGCGTCAGAGGGCTTTTTGAAATCATATAGAGCCAGTTCATTTCCGCTGTTTGACAAGACCACCCTGTCACCGGCTACTACCTCAATAGGTACAGATCCTGCAACCCTGTCAAGCTCTGCCTCCGCACTTTCGTAATCCAACTCCACAACTACCAGCTTTTCAATATTAAAATCCGGATAGAAATTGAATTTTTTTATAAGATAGATATGTCTTTGGGGTTTTATGGATCTTATGTTATCTGAGAAGTATTCAAAGCTTAGCTTTTCATCCATTCCGGAGGATATGAAATCCTTGTACCAGTTGTTATTTCTTATTCCTGAAAGCCTTTGTATGCCATTACCGTTGATTATGGATTCATTGTCGGAAAAAAAAGTGAGGTGACTGTTTAAGAGACTTGCCCGTCCCCAGATGAGGTACTGACTTTTCATATTATTAAAGGCATTATAATAATCGTATCCGCTTTTATAGCCCTTATCCAAAAAAGCATAGATCTTTTTATTTATAAAAACGCTTTTTTCTATGGCATCAGCACCGTCAAACAAGTCATTAAGGGTGTATTCCACAGATTTTGCTGCATTTTCACACCGGGAATTCATATCGTCCCGGCCGGCTTTAAAGAGAGTAATTAAAATGATGGTATCGATAACGAGGATAGGGATTATTGAACCGATGATATAGAAGATCCGGATTTTCTTTTTCGCACTGGATCTATAGAGATAATCCCTTATTATCTGGTCTAATCTTTTTTTCATATATGATCCCAACCTGTAAATTTTGTTATAAAAGGGGGCTTTAAAAGCTAAGTTAAGTCTTAGGATTATTTCCTGCTCTTGCTACAGAGTCTTAAGGATAGTTTGTACTATCTTTAAGTGAATTGCAAGAAGAGAGATAAAATTTATGGAAAAAAATTTTAGTCTTTAAGTAAGAGTTAAGGAAGTATAACACTTGTAAAAAAGGCTGTAAGGTATTATAATTACAAAGAGTTTTTATTTAATATTTAAGAATATTTTATAAAGAAAGGTGGATTTCATCATGACGGAAAAGCTATTTAAAAAGGGAAATGTGATCTTCAAAGAAGGCGACCTGGGTGAAACCTTCTATCAGGTTATTGAGGGTTCAGTCGCAATTTATTCAAATTACGGTAAAAGCGATGAGAATCTGCTTGTTGAGTTGGGAGCCGGTAAATTTTTCGGCGAAATGGCTGTTATAGAATATTATCCCAGAAGTGCTACAGCAGTTGCTGTAACAGATGAATTAAAGGTTTGTGAGATTAGCTCTGATGAGATATCGGATTATTTCAAGTCACAGCCTGATAAGATAATGGAGCTTATGAAGAATCTCAGCGGAAGAGTTCGTGATCTTACAGGTGATTATGAAGAAGTAAGAGATGAGATCCAAAAGGTTAATGACGATAATTGTGCAAAGCCACGTGAGAGTGTCATTGATAAAATAAGAAAATTTGTTGGCTTATATAAGAGCAGTAAGGACAGTATGGCCGAGCCCAGTGATGAGATGGTTCGTAAGCAGTCCCATTCAGAGGGCTTTAATAAGGAGATAAGTTCATATAAAAAGGGTGATATTATCTTTAAAGAGGGCGAGGATGGTGTCTGCATGTATGATATCCACTTCGGTAAGGTCGGAGTGTATAAGTCATATGGTCAGGAAGGCGAAAAGCTTATCAAAGAGATCAGTACCGATGATTTCTTCGGTGAGATGGGTCTGATCGATAACTCCAAGAGAAGCGCAACAGCGGTTGTTATGGAGGATGAAACAACTATCGAATATATCTATGCAGATGATTTTAAAGAGCTTTTCGAGAAGAACCCTCCCAAGGTAGAAATGATACTGGCTCACCTTTCCTATACTTTAAGAACACTTACAAGAAGCTATCTGAATGCTTGTCAGCTGCTTGCTGAGGTAGATGAATCAGTTAAAGGCGGAAAGCCCCTGAGCGATGAATTAAAGCAGCGTGTTGCAAAAATCTGTTTATAAAGCCGGAATTATAATATGAAAGAAGTGAAAAAGCCTATTTTGCAGATACAGCCCCGTCACAGAAACCGGGATGAATGGGCGGCTTTTGCAGAAAAGGAAGATCTTGATTTTGAAATATTGGAATTATCAGCATTGCCCGCTCTCAATGAGAGCGGGCTATTTGAAATAGGGAAAGAATGGTACAAAAAAAGCAAGAGGGTCAGATCCTTTCACGGAGTATTTATTGACATCAACCCGGCTAGCGGAGACCGGTGGATAAGGGATTATTCCCGGGAAAAATGTCGGGAGAGCTGCAGGATAGCCAAGGAGGTCGGAGCTGAGAATATAGTATTTCATTCCAGCTGTTTCCCCTTTCTAAGGGGGGTTTATATTGAAGGATGGAGTGCTCAGTGCGCAGAGTTCTATGAAGAGCTGGCAGATGAATTTGATATGCACGTATATATAGAAAACAGCTTTGATATAGATACCCAACCTTTACTTGCCATTATGGAGGTCGTGAAAAATGAGAAGGTAGGAGTCTGTCTGGATTTGGGCCATGCTAATTATTCAGGAACTCCTTTGGAGGAATGGTTTGAGCTTTTGGGTCAGTGGATAGGATATATCCATTTATCCGATAATATGGGAGTTTACGATGATCATATTCCTCTTGGCCGGGGAACAGTAGACTGGAAGAAAGCAGATCTGCTGTATAAGAGTCTGGATCGGAGACTGCCTATGACCCTAGAGGTTGATGACATAAAGGGTTTAAAGGAATCCCTGGATTTTTTGAAACGAAATAATTATTTTGCATTATAAGAGAACAGTAAAGATGGATATTGAAGGAAAAAACATAAGAGAAAGAATAATAAACAATGTAAGTGAAGGGGTAATGCTTATAAGCTTTGAGGGAACCATCAATTACATAAATCCTGCAGGATTAACAATTTTGGGGTTGAAGAAGGAGCAGGTTGTAGATAAGAAGGTTGCCACGGTTTTTTTTGATAATCCTCAAAATATTGAATTTGTTCAGACACTGATCGAGGCTGCCTATGATCAGAAAAAAACTCACAGCTCGATCATTCCCTACTGCAAAAAGGATGCGATACATCCCTTCAGAGTCGTAACATCATATCTTACAGGTGAAGATGGCAGCTATGTGGGAGTGATCATAGTATTCAGTGACTTGAGTGAGCAGGCTGAGCTTAAGGATGCCTTAAAGTCAATGGAAAAGATCAAAAAGCTTAACGAGCAGCTGGAGTTGAGAAATAAGCTGATAAGTGAGACCTTCGGACGCTTCCTTTCAGATGATATTGTAGATAATCTCTTAAATTCTCCTGACGGTATCCAGCCCGGAGGAAATAAGAAGGAACTCACCATGTTGATGAGTGATCTGAGGGGATTTACTGCTATGAGCGAAAGAATGGATGCAGAGGATCTGATATCCATGTTGAACCATTACCTAGGTGAGATGACGGAAGTTATCCAGAAATACAACGGAACCATAATCGAGTTTATAGGAGATGGTATTCTTGCGATCTTCGGTGCTCCTGTGTGGACAAAGAAGCATGCGGAAAATGCCGTGGCTGCCGCTCTGGAAATGCAATCCAGGATGGTTTCGGTAAACGCCTGGAATGAGAAGAAGCATTATCCTGTTCTTGCAATGGGAATAGGATTAAATACCGGTGAAGTTATTGTTGGTAATTTAGGCTCTGAAAAAAGAATGAAATATGGTGTTGTGGGAAGTAACGTCAATCTCTGCGGAAGGATAGAAAGCTATACCGTAGGTGGTCAGGTACTGATATCCCCAAGTACCAGGAAGAAGATCAAGGCAAAGCTTGATATTGAAAAGGAAATGACCGTATATCCAAAAGGAGCTAACGGAGAAATAGTACTGTCACATATCACCGGTATCGGCGATCCTTACAATATTTATGCGGAAATGAAGGATGATATTATGCAGACGCTGGAAGTACCGATTCCGGTAAGATTTCGAATGATCGAGGAAAAGCACGGAAAGGAAAAGATATATTATGGCGGTATTTCGGCTGAATCAAGGAGCGGTGCGATATTGGATACCAATCTGGTATTGGAGATTTATGACAATATCCAGATAGATGCAGGAGGAAAGCTTTTCTGCAAGGTAATGGAGAAGTTGGAATCCGGATATAAGCTGCTATTTACTTCGATACCGTCAGGATACGCTGTCTGGCTCAGGACATCGAGACTGGATAAGGTATAGCTCTTTTGTATCCGGGATAAAGCTAAAGACAGAAGTCAATGATGAATTTGGAGAATCTGTGCTTCAATGTAAAAAGGAGCTGCTGCAGTTAAAGTATCTTTTAGACAAGGCTCTTGTGAAAATAGGAAGTACAAGAGAATAAATGATATTTAGTAAAATAGCTTAATATTAAGGAAGAATTGACAAAATGATCAATAATAAGGAGGGTAGGTATGATCATTAAAGCAGTAAAATAATTTGAAAAGGGTTTTCATGCTCAGGGATTTGCATTTGGCGGTGAAGAAGGAGCAGAACACTTTGATAATAATGTAAAGTACAGAGCGTCTCTTCAAAATTATGTAATTGACACAGGAGAAGATATTATACAGGCCCCGGCAGAGATGTCGGGGCTTTTTTTGGGCAGTCAGACAAGGATTTTTATGATCATTCAGGATACAGTCATATCTTTATAGAATCTTTATATCAGGCCCGGATGTTTAATCTCATCTTAAAATAATATGATCTACAATATTTATAAGGTAGAAAGAGAGTGTTATCCGGGGTGACTAAGAATATGAGATTTCAAAACAGATTATCATCATTTCAGATCATTATAATCGGCTTTGCGGGAGTGATAATATTAGGTGCGATCCTTCTTATGCTTCCACTTTCAGCACAGAATGGGGCTGTAACAGCCTTTGATAAGGCTTTATTCACAGCCACTTCCGCAGTATGTGTGACGGGACTTGTTGTAGTTGATACGGCTTCCTACTGGTCATATTTCGGACAGTTTATAATTTTGGTCCTGATACAGATAGGAGGGCTTGGAGTTGTAACAGTAGCTTCATTTTTGATGGTGCTGTCGGGCAGGAAAATGACCCTTATGCACAGGCAGACCATACAAAATGCTTTATCATCCCCTCAGCTTGGAGGAATGGTTAAGCTTACCAGGTTTATTTTTATCATAACTATTTTGACTGAGGCAATAGGAGCGATCCTTTTAATGCCGGTCTTTATAGATCAATATGGTGCAAGGGGTATCTGGATGTCTGTTTTTCATTCGATCTCAGCCTTTTGTAATGCCGGATTTGATCTGATGGGAAGTGTATTTGGAAGTTATAGTTCCCTGACGGCGTATTCAGCTAATGCCTATCTTTCATTTGTCATCTGTCTATTGATAGTTATAGGCGGAATAGGATTTTTGACCTGGAAGGATATTGTGACAAAAAAGGATCGTATAAAGGAATACAGGATGCAGACTAAAGTAATACTTATAACTACAGGTATCCTTATCCTTCTTCCTGCAATATTTTTCTTCTTCTTTGATTTTTCGGAATACAGCTTTGTTGAAAGGGTCAGCATGTCTCTTTTTCAGGCGGTAACCCCAAGAACAGCAGGTTTTAATACGGCAGATTTAAACAGCATGTCCGATGCCGGCAGAAGCATTATCATGATCTTAATGCTGATAGGAGGATCTCCCGGATCCACGGCAGGTGGAATAAAGACAACTACGCTGGCGGTATTGATCATAAATTCAATAGCAGTATTTAAAAATAAACAAAATGCAAATTGTCACGGGAGAAGGATAGATGATTCTATTGTAAAGAATGCTACTACAATTTTATTTATGTATGTTTCCTTTGCAATGATAGCGGCCATCATAATAAGTATTTTAAATGCCCTGCCTATGCAGGCATGTATCTTTGAAACATTTTCTGCAATAGGAACTGTGGGTCTAAGCCTTGGGATCACACCGGAATTAACACCTTTATCACAGTTTATACTGGTTTTACTTATGTTTTTTGGAAGAGTGGGCGGTTTGACCATAATTTATGCAGCATTTTCTCATAAGGATATGAGCAGTTCCAAATATCCATTGGAAAATATTACTGTAGGATAAGGAGTAGATAGAATATGAAGTCAGTGTTGATAATCGGCTTAGGTCATTTTGGACTTTTGATAGCAAAACAGATCCACGAGCTGGGGCATCAGGTTATGGCTATAGATAAGAATGAGAACAGGGTTAATGAAGCCCTTCCCTATGTAACAAATGCACTGATCGGAGACAGTACAAGTGAAAGCTTCCTTTCCTCCCTGGGGATCAATAATTTTGATGTGTGTATTGAAACAATAGGTAATGATTTTCAAAGCTCTCTTGAAACCACATTTTTGTTAAAGGAGCTTGGGGGAAGGATAATAGTATCCAGGGCTAACCGTGAGGTTCAGGCCAAGTTCCTTTTAAAGAACGGTGCAGATGAGGTTGTGAATCCCGAAAAAGAGATAGCCAAGTGGACAGCTATAAGATATACCTCCGATCATATTATGGATTATATAAAGCTGGATGATGAGAATGCAATTTTTGAGGTTAAGCTCCCATTTGAATGGATAGGAAAAAGTATAAAAGAAATAAATATCAGACAGAAATATGGTGTAAATATCATGGCAGTTAAGGAAAATGGCAAGATGAGCCTGGTTTTCACACCGGAATTTGTTTTCAATGAGAAGCAGACGCTTTTAGTCATAGGTGAATATCAGGCCGTCCAAAAATGTTTTCATATTTGAAAGAGGCGATGAAAAATGGTAAATATCACACTGTTTATAGTTCTTATTTCGCTTTTTATATTTGGATTTCATATTATGAAGCAAGTGGATCTGTTTATTTTTGAAAATAAGACAGGCCTGAATAAATACAGGAAAAAAAAGGAGCCCTCATACCTGGTATTACCGGGGAATCTCTCATTGCTTGAGATAGATCGGGAAATTGATGAATTCAGGAAAAAACACAGGAATTTTAAGATCATTCTAAGAGATGAAGGCAGTGAAGAGAAAGGAGCTTTGGATACATATAATAATGATGATAAGTAAGAGATCTGATATAATATAAAGGATCCATCAGATAACAGGGCGGTATTATTTATGAGTGGAAGCAGTGATATTGATGTGGTGAAAGAGGAGCATGTACTGGTCTGCTTATCTCCATCACCTACAAATAAAAAAATAATCTATGAGGCGGCAAAGCTTGCAAGAGCATTCCAGGCCCGTTTTACAGCCCTCTATGTAGCTAAGTCACAGGAGAATCCGCCTAAGGATGAAGATCAGAAAAGATTACAGAATAATATCCAGTATGCAGAAGATATGGGGGCTGCCATCACAACGGTGATCGGTGATGATGTGTCATTCCAGATCGCTGAATTTGCCAGAATATCAGATGTCAGTAAAATCGTTATAGGTAGAAGCAATATCAGCAGGTATCATTTTTGGGAAAGGCAGACGATAACCGATCATCTTATTGCCATAGCTCCAAACATAGATATATATATAATTCCTGATTTAAAAACAAATATAAAGGAAAGCAATAAAAAGAGATTTACTGAACAGATAATCCCAAGCCTTAAGGAGCTTTTTATCACTGTTGGCATAATGATCGTGATGACGGGTCTTGGATTATGTTTCAGCTTGCTTGGCTTTACTGAATCCAACATTATTACCGTATATATTTTAGGAGTTTTATTAAGCGCAATATTTACCAGAAGTCATTTATGCAGTCTGATCAGTTCCCTTCTTAGTGTTCTTTTGTTTAACTTTTTCTTTACAGAACCGCAATTTACTTTTCATGCATATGAACCGGGATATTCGGCTACCTTTGTTATTATGCTGATCGCAGCCCTTCTTACGGGATCCCTGGCTTACAGGTTAAAGGACAATGCAAGCGAATCCGCAAGAGTGGCCTACCGTACCCAGATTTTATTTGATACAAATCAGCTGCTTCAGAAGAGCAGAAGCTATGATGCTGTGTTACAGGTAATAGCAAACCAGGTAAATCTGCTTTTAAGCAGGGATATCATTATATATTCCGTTGAAAATAATAAGACAGGCAAGGAATATGTATATAAAAAGGATACTGATGATACAAATTACATAAAGCCCGAAAAAGAAGAAGCAGAGATCCTGCAGTGGGTTCTTGATAATAAAAGGAGAGCCGGTGCAACGACCAGGATCTTTCCCAAGTCAAGATTTTTATACCTGGCTATAGGTACTAATGATAAGGTTTACGGTATAATTGGGATTACAATTGAAAATAAGCCTCTAAGCTCCTTTGAATACAGTATTTTATTATCTATCTTAGGTGAATGCGCAATGGCTCTTGAAAATCTGGATAATGAAAGGGCAAAGGAAGAGGCTGCAGTCATAGCTCAAAATGAAAAACTCCGGGCTAATTTACTGCGTACCATATCTCATGATCTCAGGACTCCGCTAACCTCCATATCCGGTAATGCAAGCAACCTCTACAGTCATTACAAAATGCTTGATGATGAGACAAGAGAAAGGATGTTTTCGGATATTTATGACGATTCCGAGTGGTTGATCCGGCTTGTGGAAAATCTCTTATCAGTTACAAGGATCGAAAATGGAGAAATGCAGCTGAATAAATCGCTTCAGGTATTGGATGACGTAGTAGGAGAAGCCTTAAGTCATGTGGATAGAAACAAGTCAAAGCATATAATAAGGGTTTCTAAGCCGGATGAGATCCTGCTTGCAAATATGGATGCCAAATTAATAGAACAGGTGATAGTCAATCTTGTTAACAATGCAATTAAGTATACACAGAGGGGTTCAGAGATAGAAATATCTTACGGAAATGAAAAAAAAGCTGTCTATGTAAGGGTAGCGGACAATGGACCGGGCATGGATGAGGATGTAAAAAAACATGCATTTGATATGTTCTATTCGGGTCAGAATAATATCGTTGACAGTAAACGGGGCATGGGACTTGGACTTGCCTTGTGTAAAGCAGTAGTGGAAGCACATGGAGGGGTTATTGAAATAAAGGACAATATCCCATCCGGTTGCGTATTTACCTTTTTTCTGGAAAGGGAAAACATTATGCTGTAAAGGAGAAAATGGAGTTCATGAATAAATGTCAGGTTTTAGTAGTTGAGGATGATCCTCCCGTTAGAAATTTGATAGCTACTACCTTAAAAACACATGATTATAAGTATTTACTGGCACAAAACGGAGAGGAAGCTATTTTGCAGGCTTCAAGCTACGATCCGGATGTCATATTTCTGGATCTGGGACTTCCGGATATAGACGGCATAGAAATAATCAGAAAGATAAGAGAATGGTCCAATACGCCTATTATAGTGATAAGTGCAAGAAGTGAGGACGAGGATAAGATAGAGGCTCTTGATGAAGGGGCGGATGATTATCTTACCAAGCCCTTTTCCGTAGAGGAGCTGCTTGCGAGACTTCGTGTTATGCAGCGGCGGATCCCACTTCTGAAGCCTGAAAATGACATGGTGGAAAAAGCCGTATATATAAACGGAAAGCTTAAGATAGACTATGTGGCCGGCTGCGCCTATAAGGATAATATTGAATTAAAGCTGACTCCCATAGAGTATAAGCTTCTATGTCTTCTGGCACAAAATACAGGGAAGGTCCTGACCCATAAATATATCACCCAAAAGATATGGGGAAGTGCCTGGGACAGCAATATCGCATCTCTTAGGGTTTTCATGGCTACTCTTAGAAAGAAACTGGGAAATGATTCGGATGCTTATATACAGACTCATGTTGGAATCGGCTACAGGATGCTTAAGGTAGAGGCTATGGACAAATAGCCGTCATTCAAAGGATGAATGAGAGTTTATTGTAAAATAGAAGGCACCCCTTTTGGGGTGCCATTTTTGAAAGCTTTGTGATGGTTTATGATTTATATACCAGTTCTCCGTCAACGAAGGTTGCAAGACACTTGGCATTTTCAATTTCTTCAAAGGGATCATGCATAAAATCTTTGTCGAAAACTGTAATATTGGCTAATTTCCCAATTTCAAGTGAGCCCATTCTGTCTTCTTCATGCCATGAATAGGCGACATTTATTGTCAGTGCTTTTAATGTATCTTCCCTGCTCAGGCATTCATTGGTATTCTTTCTCTGCATTTCTTTTCCATGAGATGGAAGATATCTTATATTACCGTAGCAGACAGACTGCGGGACGCTAAAAGCCGGAGAAACAGGGTAGTCGGAATGTGAAACAACCACAGCGCCATTATCCCGGAAGGATTTTACGGGATATCCTTCATCAGCTAATTCCTCGCTAAAGAATTTTACGATCACATCATAGTCGTTATATGTTTTTTCTACCCACATCATTGCACAAACAGGTATTATATTATAAGTTCCAAAACGACGTATAGTATCAGGTTCAACAGTTTCAAGATGGGCAATAGCATTTCTCATGTCAAAATTGCCTGTAGCTTCTTCAGCTTCCGCTATTGCATCGACCCAGGCTTTGCTGGCAGCATTACCTATGGCATGAATATGTACATTCATATTATGCTCTGCCGCAGCCTTAACTAATCTTACCATTTTATCGTGATCATTAAACCTTGTTACGCCCCTGTATCCGGGTTCATCCGAATAGTCCTCCAGCATCCATGCTGTCCTGAGTTCTATTGTTCCGTCGCAGAAAACCTTGGCTCCGATCACATTAAAGTGATCGCTGTTGTGTTCTTTGGCTAACTTGTAAATTCTTTCAATCTCCTCTTCGGGAGTATCAGTGTTATCCTGAACAAAACTGCCGGCAAAGGTATACAACCTGAGTTTGCCTTCCTTATCAAGTTCAAAATAAGCTTCCGGTTCAACAGCGGATGATATTTCAAGTCCTGCATCATATGCACCTGTAAAGCCCATGGAAAGTGCATAGTCTTCCCAACCTAAGATAGCTTCTTTAAACTCATCAACTGTCATGGAAACCTGTTCGCGAACAAAAAATACGGCAGTTTCTGTGATGTAACCGGTGGGGTTACCATTTTCATCTACATTTACACAATCTTTTCCAAATTTTTCAACGGCTTCCCTGTTGATACCATATTTTTCCATGGCCTTTGTGTTGATCCACATAGCGTGACCACCAAAATCAGTACAGCACATAGGCTTGTCGGGACAAATAGCATCCAGCATGGCAGCAGTAGGATATACGCCATGGATAGAAAAGCCCATACCGTTATATTGTTCTCTGTCAGGATAAGCTTCCATATATTCTTTCATGGCCAAAACGCAGTCTTCAAGACTTGCATTAATGTCCAAATATGCCAATCCGGTCATACGATAACCGGCTCCACCGGTATGGCAATGTGCTTCCAAAAAACCGGGATAAACAGAATTCTTTCCGTAATCGCACACTTTAGTCCGGCTGTCGGTAAGCTTTTTTGCTACCTCTGCATCACCCACATAAATGATCTTACCATCCTTTACGGCAACCGCCTCTGCATAAGGCTTATGCTCATCCATAGTAATAACGTTTCCAAGTACAAGCAAATCAGCTTTGTTATTCATGTTTTTACTCCTTTCAAAAAAACGTATATATACATTATCCTACTAAATTGTTCAGTAAAAGGTTCCATTTTGTCACACTTTGATCCGGATAAAAGGGAAGCTTTGGCTCTTTGCAAAGGGAAAATTCATTTTTGCCGGGGAACATGCTATACTATTTAGTATATTACTGCAGCCTGATCCATAAAAATGATCCCTTGATAGCAGCCAAGGAGGATAATTATGTCCCCAAATACCAGTGCTGAAAAAATGAATTATGATAATATCACCAAAATGTATTTTATGACATCTGTTTCACTTATTCTTATAGAGATCGTCGGGGTTGTTGCCGTACTGATCGATGGTATTATCACCAGCTATTTTATCGGAATAGATGCCTATGCCGGCATTAAGCTCTTAAGTCCCTTCACCAGTATACTCTCTGTTG
Organism: Lachnospiraceae bacterium; assembly: GCA_024680675.1. GTDB lineage: Bacteria > Bacillota > Clostridia > Lachnospirales > Lachnospiraceae > UBA2868. The sequence goes on from JAILBX010000090.1 coordinate 20,626, forward strand.
CAGGCGGCTTTTTATCAACAGGCAGCTCCATTATATGTTCCAAGCTGGTTGGTGAAGGAGAGAAGGATAAAGCAAATCAGGTAATAAATCTGGCAGCCTTTTTAGGCTTTGCTTTCTCGATCATATTCATTATACTCAGCATACTTAACCCTGATGCACTTCTGATCCTCTGTGGCGTTAATTTAGGCAAGTACCCTGAGCTCAACACCTTTATGTACAGTTATCTTGCCGGATTTATTATAGGTATTCCTGCCTTTATCCTTGTAAATATATTGGGTCCCATAATTGTCATGGATAGCGGGGAAAAAATTTTTATGTTTTCCTCCGGAGTATTGTGTGTTACCGATATTGTGGCCGATCTTTTAAATATATTTGTATTTAAAGGCGGTACCTTCGGAATGGGGCTTGCTACATCCATAAGCTACATTATACAGTTTCTTATCATATTTTCATATTTTGCATTTAAGAGCAAATATTTCAAACTTTCCTTAAAGTTTATAAGCTTCAAAAATATAGCTGATCTTTGCAAAAACGGAACACCTGCTTTTATTAAGAAAATTGCAGGAGCCTTCAGGGATGTGGCTCTTAACTATATCAATATAGTCTTTGCACTTACTTATGCCGCCATTGCAGCAAGAGGTATCCAAAGCGATATATTTTCTTTACTGTTTTGTATATCAACGGGACTTGGTAGAAGCCTTATAACCATGGTGGGAATGTATTACGGCGCAAGAGACTTAAAAGGGCTTAAGACCCTGTATCTTGCAGCCTTCAAAATAGGTATGATAATGTCAGGAGCCGCCGGAATTATTTCTTTTATCACTGCACCGCTTCTCTCACAAATATATTCAAGCGATCCTAAAGTCGCCTCCCTGGCAGTTTTTAGTATCAGATGGATGTCGGTGGGACTATTATGCGATACCATTATTGTGATCATCCAACATTATCTGCAGGGTACAGATAACGTTAAGATAGCAAATATCTTAAGCTTTAGCGAGCGGTTTATCATCCCTTCAATAGCCGGTCTTGTGCTTGGATTACTCTTTGGTTCCAAGGGAGTCCTTGCTTCTGTTGCTGTAGGAAAGATAGTCCTTCTTACTGTTATTTTTATCGTAATATGCTTTAAGTGTAAGGGATTTCCAAAGAGCTTAAAAGATATCATGTTTTTGCCTGAGGGCTTCGGAGGCGATGAAAATGACAATTTGTATGCAGTCATCCATTCTAAGGAGGATGCAATTGAACAGAGCAGGCTTACTCTTGAGTTTTGCAGGGATCATAATGTCTCCGACACAGTGTGTAAGTATATGTCCCTCTTTGTAGAGGAGATGGCCATAAACATATTCGAAGCAAACAGCGAAAGCAGCACTGATGGGATAAGTGTGGATTTCAGGGTACATATCGAGAATGACAAGGCATACATTTATCTAATGGATCTTCAGAAGCAGTTTGATCCCACATCTTTTTATGAGTTAAATAAGGATAATAAGAAATATATCGGGATAAGAATGGTCAAAGGGCTTGCGGATGAAATGCGCTATTTCAATACTTTTAACAGCAACAATCTTGTGATCAGTATGAATATTTAAAGCGAGGGAGGCTCTTAAATATTCGGGATTTATAATATGTTTTAAGGGCTTTTTTGGATCTTGCTGCCCAGGATGCGGTAAGGCCCTTTGACAGAAAAGTGCAGAGATCTAAAAGCTTGCTCATATATAAAATAATATAATAAGATGGAGGTCAAAGATGGATATTAAGAAGATCTTAGCAGCGTGTGATCACACATTATTACTTCAAGGTTCAACCTGGGAAGAAATTAAGGCAATATGTGATGATGCCAAAAAATATGGAACGGCATCGGTCTGTATACCGCCGTGTTATGTTAAAAAAGCGAAAGAATATGTCTTGGATGAAGTGAAAATATGTACAGTAATAGGTTTCCCTAATGGTAATATGACGACGGAGACAAAGGTTTTTGAAACTGAAGATGCTTTGCGCAATGGTGCTGATGAAATAGATATGGTAATAAATATTGGCATGCTGAAAGCTAAAGAATATGAATATGTGATAAATGAAATAAAAAAGATCAAGGCATGTTGCGGTAACAGAATTTTAAAAGTGATCATTGAAACATGCTTATTGACAAAAGAAGAAAAAATAAAGGCATGTGAAATCGTAAGGGAGTCAGGAGCTGACTATATAAAAACATCTACAGGTTTTTCTACCGCAGGTGCCACCTTTGAAGACATAGAATTATTCGCAAAACACGTGGGAGACGGAGTAAAAATTAAAGCGGCAGGTGGTATCAGCTCTTTGGAGGATGCCGAAAAATTTATGGAGCTTGGTGCAAGCCGTTTGGGTACCAGTCGC
>JAILBX010000116.1 GCA_024680675.1 Lachnospiraceae bacterium
TGATATTTTCATGCTTTTTATTGATGATAATAAAATATCAAGGATGATCCTTACAGAGGGGATTCCCTATACAGCAGGAGCTTCCGGTGTATGGGTGGATAAATTCTTTATGGAAAAGCAGGGGCTTTCTGTAGGGGACAAGCTTACCATGAAGCTAAACGGTCTTTCCTTTGAACAGGAGATAAAGGGGGCTGTATATCATCCTGAGTTTGTTTATTATGTAAGGGATGCCGCCTCCATTATGCCTGATTACGGGGATTATGGTTTCGTGGTAATGGATAGCAAATCATATCCGGCAAAGGATTTTTATTATAACCAGATGGTCATAAGATCAAAAGGAACTGATAATAGAAATGGCATTTCAGACGAGGAAAAGAATATACTTTCAAGAATAATGAATGAGGTGAAATATGTTCTTGATTCAAAGAAGCTTATTTTAACAGATAAGGATTCGGATCTCAGCTATCAGACCTTCAGATCAGAGATTGAACAGCATGCCACTATGATATATATTTTTCCGCCTATTTTTGTTGCCATTGCTTTGCTTGGTATAGTTACCACCATGACAAGGATGACATCCAAACAGAGGGTGCAGATAGGAACCCTTAAGGCCCTGGGTTTTTCTAAAAGGACAATTACCATTCATTACGCATCCTATTCCTTCTTTTTAAGTATTGTAGGTGGCATTATAGGAGCTGTTACAGGCTATCTTACTGTAGCCAAATATATACTCAGTATGATGGAGACCTCATATATCCTGCCGGAGTGCGATACGGTATTTTCAGTCAAGTCCTATGGAGCAATAGCCGTGTCTGTCATTATCTCAACCCTGGTCAGTATAATGGCCTGCAGGAAGGAGCTGGCCCCTGCACCGGCAGACACCTTAAGACCGGCAGCTCCCAAAAATATGAAATTGACACTTATTGAAAAAAGCAGACTCTGGCTCCTGCTTGGTTTTTCTGCCCAGTGGAATCTGAGAGATATTCTCAGGAACAAACTAAGGACCCTCATGGGGATCATAGGGGTACTTGGATGCACCATGCTTATTTTCGCTGCGGGAGCCTGTCTTGATACCGTGGAATTTATGACCAAGTGGATGTATGGGGAGTTAAATACCTCAAAATATTCCATAGTTATGAACGATGGGGTTAATTACTCTGCTACAGAGGAGTATGAAAGGAAGTATAAGGGGCAGGCGGTTGAGACCTTAGGCTGTGAATTTGAAGTAAATGGTCTTAAAAAGATGGGTAATCTGACAGTTTATGGAAGAGGCAACTACATCCACTTTCAGGACAGGGAGCTTAAGGGGCAGAGGATTGATAAAAACGGAGTATCAATGTCCTGCAAAATGGCGGATATCCTTGGACTAAAGGAGGGAGACAGGTTTTCCTGGCATATAATAGGGGATGATAAGTGGCATAGCGACAGGGTGGCAGATTTATACAGAAATCCCGCAACCCAGGGTATCACCATGACTAAGGAGAGATACGAAAGCTATGAATACAAGTTTAACCCAATGACCATATATACCAATATGGATCCAAGGGATAAGCTTAAGGAGGATGATAATATAGCGGGGGTTCAGGGACTCAGCGATATGATGAAGGCCATGGACTCCATGAAGGAAATGATGTATGTCATGGTTTACATAATGATTGTGGCTGCGGCCGTTTTGGGAGTAGTTGTTCTCTATAATCTGGGTGTTCTTTCCCTGGTTGAAAAAAACAGGGAGATGGCAACCCTAAAGGTTTTGGGCTTTACCACAGGAAAGATAAGGGGAATACTTCAGCTTCAGAATATCTGGGTAACCCTTCTTGGCATTATGGCAGGGATTCCGGCGGGAATACTGGTTGTAAATATACTCTTTTCATCTATGCCGGATTCTATGGACTATGTACCAAAATATTCTGCCTTGTCCTTTATAGGCGCCATAATAGGGACCTTAGTCCTTTCAATAGTGGTAAACAGAGTTCTGTCAAGGAAGGTAAAGACCATAGATATGGTGGATGCCCTGAAGGGGCAGGAATAATTAAAAAGGGACATTTCTTTTTCAGGCTTTTATCAAAGCCGTCAGATAAAAAGAAATGTCCCTTTTTATCACTTGCTTCAGTAAAAATGTGCTATAATATATCTTGGATCTGTCTAAATATTTCATAGTATTGAGAGGGTGAAAAAATTTGAATAATATCAGAAAAAGTATGAGGAATTTAATAGTATTCTTATTGGTCTTTGCCATGACCTTGGGAGATGGAGGTCTTCTTTCCTTTGCCGCCATAAAAACAGGGGCGGGGCCAAGGATTGAGCAGAATAAGGAGCTTTTTAAGGAGGCTGAAGCAGAGGAGAGTGAGGAGCTCCTTGCTTCTTATGACTATGAGGAGCTTGCGGATTATGTTGCTAAAAAACTTGTAAAGAGGGAAACAAGTATTGATATATCAAGTTATAATCTTTCTTCAGCAGCTGAGGTAAGCTTTTATGAAAGAATGATAAATACCCATGCTGAGCTTTTTTTTGTAGAATATGATGATTCAAGTGACGTAACATTTACTCAAGACAGCAGTGGAAATTATTGTATATCCATAAGCCCGAATTATAAAAGCGAGTATAACGAAAGGCAAAGTATAGATTTTGAAAAATACGTAAAGCTTATTTTATTGGGAGTGGACAGCTCCTGGAGCGATGTTGAAAAGATCCTCTATCTGCATGATTATCTGATCACTCATTGTGAATGTGTTGACTATGTTGAAAATAGCGAAAAATCCAATGCCTATAGTGCTATTGTGCAAGGAAAGGCAGACTGTCTTGGATATTCCATGGCTTTTTTGTATCTTATGGAAAAAATAGGGGTTGAAGCAGGGGTGGTAAGTAGTGCTTCTTTAGATATAGCCTGGAACTACGTTATTTTAGATGGGAAGCGTTATTATGTGGATGTGGCAATGGATGATCCTGATAATAAGGTGGAATTTTACTGCGGCCATAAGTGGTTGCTGAACGGGAAAAATAAATGTGCAACAGGTCACGAATCAATTGATTGGCAGGATGTTGATGAAAAAAATCTTTATGAAGAAGCTACAGATAATACAAAATATGACAGCTTTTTCTGGACTGATGTGGAATCGGCCATTCCTTATCTTGACAATAAGTGGTACTACGTAGATGCTGATACGCCTTATGTGGGCAACCTTGTATTAAAAAGCTTTGATCTGTCAAGTGAAAGCAATGAGACGGTATGTACTGCAGGAAATAAGGACCAATTCTGGTA
>JAILBX010000134.1 GCA_024680675.1 Lachnospiraceae bacterium
ATTCCTGTTATTCTGATAGGCATACAAGCACCTCCTTATCCCTTCTCATCAACGATTATTCCGGCCATTTCCCAGACCTTGGCAATCATATCCAATGTTTTTTCAGGAGGAAATTCCTTTATAACTTTTTTGGACTCCTGATCAACGATCTTTATAGTTAACCTGTTGGTATCTTCATGGATACCAAATAGGGCTTCTGATCTCTTGCTCATCTTCTTGTTGAGCTCTTCAACAGCTTTTTTTATCTGCTCATTGCTGGCAGATTCGTTCTTAGCCTGACCATTGTCCCCTTTACTTCCATCCTCAGCCTTCGCGGAGCTTTCAACAACCACGATCTTATTATCCACTGCCTGGGAAGCAGACTCATCCTGTGCTGTTCCCTCCGTGTATGCAGCTGTGGATGTATTTTTTTCTGCACTTTTGTTACTTGTCTCCGCCACAAACTGCTGTGCCTGATAAGACATTACACTTCCAATCGGCTCTACTGCCATAAGTCATCACCTCCATGTGATAAAAAAATAAATACAAATAAAAGCTGCCAATAAGACTTTTCTATACTTTATATCGGCCATAAGCCAATATAGTTAATAGCTTAAAATAATTTTTTTAAAGCATCCAGTCCTTTATTCTCCATAGAAGCTTTATTAGCTTCCTGTATCTGTAAATAAACCTCTTTACGGTATATGGGTATTTCCTTGGGGGCACTGATACCGATCTTCACCTGATCCCCCTTTATTTCCAATATTGTTATCTCTATATTATTATCTATTACAAGCGCTTCGTTCTTCTTTCTGGATAATGCCAGCATTGCGGTATCCTCCTTCTATGTTATTATAACCTTATGAGTGTCAATACTTAATTGGATGCCTTTTCTCTTTCTTTTTTTGCCTTATCCAATTGTTCGTATATATAGTGCTTTACCTCATAATCGTCATCAAGAATAACCTGCACTGCCTTTTTTGTATCTCCGTTTATTATAAGAGGAGCCTTTAGATTCACAGAGAGGTTCTTTATATCTACAGGTACGGTTACGGTTACAAGTACCAGCATATTCTCAGGATAGAGCTTTCCAATAGGTTTTAAAAGCTCATCTTCAATGGTAGGATTATAATCCGGCAGGATAATAAGAGGATCCATTACCGGCATGGCAAAAGCCGGTTCCTGTAATGACTGCAGCCATCTGATCCCTCCTCCATCCGGATCCTTTGAATCAGCATCATGTATCAGCATAAAATCCGTAAGCTCCGGAAAACCCACAATACCTCTGGGAAATGTGATCTTCTTCTCCTCATCCACATATATCTCTCCGAATATTTTTGTAACAATATGCATCCCGTTTTCTCCCTTCTGGAATTTATCTTTCCTGACTCCTGTACAAAGCTGAGTCACCGGCATAATTCTTAGATCTTTACATAATTTTATAAACAAAATCCCATTAAATCAAGAGCAAAGTATTCCAATCAATCTTCTCCTTAAATGTAATTTAAAAGGCTTTGCTTAACCAGCTTGGCTGTAGCGGACTGGGCCGCCTCAAGGGCCACCTGGGCACTCTTTAGATCGATTGCCACATCAGTAAGATCCACATTTATATTTGAATCGGCAAGCTCCTTGAAATTCTGTCTCTGCTCACTTACCCTCTCCTTGGTAAGAGCCAGTCTCTGACTCTTACTTCCGGCTGCGGAATTTTCAAGATTTAACTGGTCGGAATAAGCTGTGAAGCTGGTTATAGCCTCTGAAAAGTACTTTTGCATATTCTCCTTAAGATAGTCAAATTCCTTGGTGGCGGCAGTAAGAAGCACTTCTATATTCTTCTTGTCCGTATCGTTTACGGTGCTTTCATTCTTCATGCTTGTAAGGGTGCCTATCTTATCCTCTATATCAAGGACAGCCTTTGTTACCTTAATAAGCTCATCCACATCCCTTCCTATGTCATGAGTGAAAACATCACAGGCATTGGTATTTATCTCAAGCTGCTGGTTAAAAGCAACCTCATAGGTTATTTTCTGGCGTTGAAAATCAGGCTCTGTTCCATTGATCACATAATAATCCGTTCCCGAAGCAAAACTGTTGCCTTCAAATGGCTTATAAACATAACTTCCCTCCTCACCGGATCTGGTATAATAGGTCTTGCCGGACTGTGGACTTGTATCCGTTGTTTTCTCATACTTATCGGAATAGTTATAGGAGATAACCTTGGCATTTGCATCGGAGGTGTCTAAAGACTTACAGGCAAAATAGTGCTCAGGCCTTAGATCACCCCTTTCAAAACTGTCCTTACAGTACTCTATGTTAAACTTGACACCGTCTGCTTCAAGCTTCTTAGCCACATTTTTACCGAGTATCAGCTCCCCTGTTTCGGGAATAAGATAAACATCATCATCTCCTACCTCAGTATATATCTTATCCTTATCGTTTTCATCTATGGATCTCACGGTAGGAGTAATAGTATCCGTACCATCCTTATATGTTACATTAATAACAGGAGTATAAGCATTACCTTCTGCATCTATCTGAGGGTAGCTTAGCTTATCATAGGCAAGTCTTACCCTGAAGACCTGAGTATTGCTTATGGTCTGCTCCTTATGAGCAGAGGGGTCATAGCCGCTCCCCAGTATCTCAGCCTTATTTACCTCAAAATCCCCTGATACATAATTAAAGCTTGAAACATCCTCAAAGGTAAAATTCTCGGTAAGCTGATACCTTAGATGGGTACTTGTCTCCATAAAGGTTAAGGACTCTCCCGTTCTGAATCCGGTAAAGACGGTCCTTCCTGCATAGTCCGCATTTCCGGCATTATATATCTGCTGTCTTAAGGCGGAAAGATTCTCTAGAATTGTCATTCTGTCAGAGGCTGTATTATCATCGGAGGCTCCGGTGGTCAGATTCGCCCTTATATTTTCAAGCACCGTATTGGTCTGATCAAGGGCAGTTTCCGTGGTGGCAAGCCAGGACTCTGCATCCGGTATGTTTTTTTCATAATACTGATTAAGCTCTGATATATTACTGTTCAGTCTTAAGGCCCTTATGGCGATTACAGGATCATCTGAAGGCCTTGTGATCTTCTGGCCTGTAGCTACCTGAGTGTTAAGCCTGTCAGAATACTTTTTATTTATGGTAATATTATTTTTGGCGTTTTCGTTCATTATACCGTTGGTTATTCTCATACGCTCATCCTTTCTCTCAGCTTAAGAAGCTTTTATACTCCTGTATTTAAGATCAGTCTGTCATATATCTGCTGCATAGTGGACATCATTTTTGCAGCCAGATTATAGGCCTCCTGGAATTTAACCAAGTTCAGAGCCTCCTCATCGTTATCAACTCCCGATACCGAGACCCTCTGATTTGATATGGCATTATTTATATCGGTATAATTAGTGCTGAAGGTTATAGCTGCACTGGTTCCAAGTGCAATATCTGCCGTAATGGTCTGTAAAAATTCCTGGGAAGTACAGCCTCTAAAGGACATCTTCGTCTTATCGCTCTTTACTGTCAGCATCTCAGCTGCTATATCCTGTGTGTCCTGTCCTTCATAATAGTCCTTCCTTGTAAGAAACTTTGATGGATCTGTCATCATATCCGTATTGGTCATTATATTGGAAGCTGTAAGCTGGTAATAATAATCCCCATCTGAAGACATGGTAGAATTCTTTAGCTTTCTTGCCGCAGGATCCACATCATCACCATTATAGCTATAGCTGTCTTTAAAAACCTTAAAGCCCTCTTCTACCGGATCCTTGGCAACGAATATGGATTCCCCATATTTATATTCCTTATCCTTGGCAGTTCTTTCTATATCGTTCATGGCTGCGGCAAATACCCTTATCCATTCGTTCATCTGCTCCTGATAATAGGGTATCCCCTGATAATCGACACTGGTTCCCACCTTGGCATCACTGCCCATATAGCTTGCAGGTGTGCTGATAACTCCGCTTTCACCCTTATTATCTGCATTTTTTATGGTAAAGACATATTCACCGCTATCGGGATCTACCGTGAATTTACTGTAATTAAAATATTCATTTCCAAGCCTTATACTGCCTGAGGGAGCAAGAGTAAGCTTGTTCAGGTCGCTGAGATAGGAGGCTTTGTCTTTATCAGTTAAAATAGTAACTTCATAATAATCACCTATAGCAGGTTCCGCTCCTTCAGTCAGCTCTTTGCCGTCCTTATCCTTTCCTACTATACCTTTAACCTGACCATGAAAATACTCATCATTATTTCCGTCTCTCACCTCTATAAGTCCCTTAAGCTTCCCACTTAAGTTTGATCCATAGAAATTAAAATCCAGCCCGTTTGACCACTTTATATCATAAAGTCCCTCTGCGTCTGATTGATTGACCTTACTTTCCCTGGCTGTACAGGAGAGAGTATTATAGTTGTATCCATCCACCAGGGTCTGTCCCCCGGCTATCTTTACAATATAGCGGTTCATTCCCGACTTGGTGGCATTTGGATCCTCACTTCCCGCTTCCGTGTTATAAATCGGATTTTCCGTGATATCCAGGTTAACGATCTTTGATAATTCATCGATTATCAAAGCCCTTTTATCTCTGAGCTCATTGGCCACCACCTTATTGCATTCGATCATATTGATCTGCTTATTAAGAGTGGCTATCTGGGATGCAAGGGAGTTTATCTGGTCTGCATAGTTCTTTATCTCGGCATTTGCATCCTCCTGAAGCTTTCTTAAATTTGTAGACATCTCATTAAAATAACTGCAGAGGCTTTCACACTCTCCCAAAAAATGGGTTTTTGTGGCATCATCCCCTGCACTTTTATATACCTCATCCAAGGAACTGAACAGTTCTGAAAAGATGGTATTAAAACCTCTCATGGTATCGGTCTCTGTAAAATAGTCCTCTATCTGAAGCATATAATCCTGACGCTCCTCATAGATGCCTAAGGTTGAACAGCTGTTCCAATACTTAAGGTCATAATACTTGTTTCTTATCTGATCAATGGAAAGAGAATTTACACCGGCTCCCGCCATACCATACCTGGTATAGGTCCTCAGGGCGTCTGCTGCCTCCTGAGTAACCTTCTGTCTGGAATAACCCTCTGTCTCCACATTCGATATATTATTGCCTGTTGTATTCAGCCAGGCATTGGCTGCCTGAAGACCTGTATAAGCTATATTAAGTCCAAAAAATGTTGAAGGCATGCTATCACCTCTTTTCCTTCCTCATTATCTTTTTATATTATCATCCGCCTAATCTGTTCAAAATATGATCTATCATTTCATTTATGGTGTTAAAATATCTGCTGGAAGCATTAAAAGCATTCTGAAACTTTATCATATTCTGAAGCTCTTCATTGGAGGAAACTCCCATGATCTGCTGTCTCGAGCTGTCTATGGATCCAACAGTGGTATTCTGGGAATCGGATACGGTCTTATAAATATATCCGGCTGTTCCCATAGCCCCAACCATATCCGAGTAAAGATCCACAAAGTTACTCTCCTTGGTAACGTTGGGATTTAAGGTCAGGCCTGCGGTGCTGAAGGCTTCCGCAAGTCTGTCAGCCTTGGTCTGATCCACATTTTTATCTGCTGTTGTAAAGCTTTTATCCGGATAACCTAATAAAGTGGGCTCCTTTAAAAGCTCCTGATTTATCTTAAGATTCTTACAGGAATACATTGTCTGTGATACCAATGTATTCTCCGGAATATATGTATGGGTATCACTTGTGTATCTTTCTGTTCCAAGCCTGACAAAAAGCTCCTTAGGTTCAGATTCCTCATCTGAATAGCTGGGAGTCTTCCCACTGTCTATCTGATCCTTTTCCCCTGTAAGAATATTATTTACCTCTGTTACTACTTTATGTATAAGCTGATCAAATTCAGCCTGGGCATTCATGATTATGGAATTGGCAGTGCTTGCCAGTTTGTCACTTCCCTCATTATATATAGGATCTTCAACGTCGGTGTAATCGGCCCTCCTGTCACCCCTTGCAAGGACCAGAGCCTTTAACTCTCCTATGTTGGTATTCTTCTTTGAGGATATTTCCTGATTTACATCAAATACGGGAGTATTTCCGTAAGCCGGCCATATAGGTGTATAAAAGCCGGTGGAGGGATCTCCCTGTCTGTCCTTTTTATAGCTTCCATCATCTAACATGTAGCCAACATCCATCTTAAAGGGTGTATTCTGTCCCGGATTCACAAAGGGTACTCCCTCAAAGATCGCTGTAACCTCACCCTTTATATCCTCCTTATAGGTAAGATTTCCATAGGCTCCCAATTCATCAAGAAGCTTATTCCTGGCATCTCTAAGATCGTTAGCCTCCTCTGAGGAAAGCTCTATCTTACTTATCCAGCTGTTATAATCGCATATCTTCTGGCCGTATTCGTTTATGGTATCCACCATGTCCTTGATCTTTTCATTTAAATTGTCCTGATAATCGGACAGCCCCTGATAAACGGCCTGGGCTCTCTCCAAAAACTGGGAGGCCTGGGAAACAAACTGTCCCTCAGTAACACCGCTTGAAGGATCCTTTTGAAGCTCTTCAACCGCTGTCCAGAGATTGGTAAGGGAATCCTTAAAGGATGCCCCCTGCAGCTCTCCCAAAAACACCTCTAATTCATTTGTGACCTCATAGCATGTGGAATAAAAGTTTTCTCTGCCTGCCTCTTTTCTGTAAGCGGCGTCAAGAAACTCGTCTCTGACCTGTCTAACCTTACTGTATACAACTCCAAGTCCACTCTGTTTTGGAGCAATGGCTGCACTTCCTATATTGTGGTACACCCTGTCGCTCTGAAGAACCTGTTGTCTGACATACCCTTCGGTTTCGATATTTGATAAGTTATGTGCTGTTGTGTTTAATGCATTATTACTGGTGGATATTCCTGACTGTCCAACATGTAAAGCGCCAAATAAACTCATAATATCACCCCTGAATCTTTGCTGGTTTACTGTTTAGCATCAAAGCCCGACACATTGGTACCGAGCATACTTCCCGAATTATATCCGCCTCTTCCGTAATTGGCGGTTTCGGGAGCCTGACGCATTGCCTGGATCATGTTCAGATCGAATTCAACCATTTCAAGGGAATGAGTTATCAGATCCTGATTATGTTCATTTATAGCCTTGACCTTTAAGACCACGGTTCTGAGCCTGTCATGAACCTCTGACAGCCTTCTCTTCTCCTTCGGCTGATTTGACATCAACTCTATCAGATACGTCAGTTTTAATTCAGAAACATCCTTGTTGATAACAATCGCGATGTCATTTGTCACAGTCTCACGCTTTTTCTCAAGATGACTGATCTGATCTACTACGACCTGTTCCTCATCCGTGATCTTTTGTAATTCCTCAATGTCACCCTTTATTATTATGGGTGTCTTTCTCTCTGTCAGCTCCAGAAGCTTCTCATATATGACACTTTCCTTTTCCAATGTATCAATTAGCTCTTCCATCAGGCTTGCCATATATATCCCCCTTCAATCTGACCTTTTGCCCTTAAGCAAAGTACAGCTCTTAAGCATATATAACTGTATTTACTTAAAAGCTGTACTTTTCGGTAAACTTAGCATAGAGACGATCCGCAAAGGATCCGTTGTCCACACTGTAGCTGCCGTTTTGAATACTTTCCTTAATAGGCTCTACTTTCTCTGATCTAATATCACTTGCTCCTGCCACTGCCTGCTTAACAGTCTGCATATCCTTACCGAAGTTGGATATACTTATCTGATCTGTGCGTGATACACTGTTAACACTGTTAACCTTGTTTGGCCTCTTGGCAGAATAGATCTGAGACATTGCATTATAAGCTTCTATACGCATATAATTGCCCCCTTCCATATAACAATAATTGCGGCCTGTATTTACTTCTTATATTTTTTATCGGTTATTTTTCTTCAGACTTTAGCTAATTCTGAAATTTTATAAAGCTTATATCCCAAGGCCCCTGCTTAAAAACTTATAAATCTTCCATGACCTTTAACTACAAAGGGAACTGCCCTCAGGCAGTCCCCTTATATCATAAATATTTTTTATATTAAGACAATTTCTTTATGATCATCAAGCCTTTCCATCAGATCCAAGAACATTCTTGATCTTATGGGCAACCATATCCTTAACTGCCTGACGAGCGGGCTTTAAGTACTGACGAGGATCAAAGTGATCAGGATGCTCAACGAAGTACTTACGGATATTTGCAGTCATGGCAAGACGGATATCTGAATCGATATTTATCTTACATACGGCAAGCTTTGCTGCCTCACGAAGCTGCTCTTCGGGAATACCGATAGCATCAGGCATATTTCCACCGTACTGGTTAACCATCTTAACGAATTCCTGAGGAACAGATGATGAACCATGAAGAACGATAGGGAAGCCGGGAAGCCTCTTTATACACTCCTCAAGCACATCAAAACGAAGCGGAGGAGGAACAAGGATTCCGTCTGCATTTCTTTTACACTGCTCGGGTCTGAACTTATATGCTCCATGGGAAGTACCGATAGCGATAGCTAAGGAATCACAGCCTGTTCTGTCACGGAACTCCTCAACCTCATCGGGATGTGTATAGCTTTCCTTACCGGCCTCTACAACCACTTCATCCTCAACTCCTGCAAGTGTTCCAAGCTCTGCCTCTACAACCACGCCCTTGTCGTGAGCATACTCAACAACCTGCTTTGTAAGAGCAATATTATCCTCAAAGGATTTTGAAGAAGCATCGATCATAACTGAAGTGAAGCCACCGTCTATACAGGACTTACATAACTCAAAGGTATCTCCATGATCAAGGTGAAGAGCTATAGGAATATCAGGATTTTCCTCAACAGCAGCCTGAACAAGCTTTACAAGATAAGTATGGTTAGCGTAAGCTCTGGCTCCCTTTGATACCTGAAGGATAACAGGACTCTTTAACTCTCCTGCTGCCTCGGTAATACCCTGTACTATCTCCATGTTGTTAACATTGAAAGCACCGATAGCATAGCCACCGTCATAGGCCTTCTTAAACATTTCTGTTGTTGTAACTAATGCCATATCTTTTCTTTCCTTTCCATATTTTTATTATTAGGATCTGCTCTCCTTTTTTACAAAAAAGCTGTCAAAAAAGCCAGGGCAGTCTCTAAACTTTCTGCTTAATAGTATAGCATTATCATGCTGATTTCACAAGCTTTTACTTTCTCTAAAAGCCCCTATTTCTTCATCTTCTTTTATCCTTATACCTAAGCTTCCTTTGGGGCTTTTTCTTTTAAAAGACCTTCCTTTATTTCCATTAAAAGCTCCTTAATATACCTTATAAGTCCGGCATTTTCATAATTTACACCCTTTTCGTAAAAGTATATAAAGTAGGGCTTTTCTGCAGTTTTCAGCACAAGTCTTCCCTTATAGGAAGAAATGAACCCGGGAAGCTTTAAAGTATCATAGTCTGCCTTCTCAAAAACCGTCAGCTTTACAGACCGGTTTTCTCCCTTTATCTCAGTTATGTAAACCTCTCTTGCCAGAGCTCTTAAAAAAGCCACCTCCAGCAGATTAAGCACAGACTCCGGAAGCTCACCGAACCTGTCCACCAGCTCGTCCTTCATTTCCTCCCTTTCCTCTTCATTGGAAACGGAGGCTATCCTTTTATAGATATCTATCTTCTGATATTCATTCATTATATAGCTGTCAGGTATATATGCGTCCACATTAATGTCCACCAGGGTTTCAAAATCCTCTACTAACTCTTCACCCTTCTTTTCCCTTACCGCATCATTTAACATTTTACAGTAAAGATCATAGCCAATGGTCTCCATATGGCCGCTCTGTCTCTCTCCCAAAAGATTTCCGGCTCCCCTTATTTCAAGATCCCTTAAGGCTATCTTGTAGCCGGAGCCAAGCTCCGTAAATTCCCGGATGGCCTTTAACCTTTTTTCAGCAACCTCCTTTAAAAGCTTGTCCTTTTTATAGAGCATGAAGGCATAGGCGGTCCTGTTGGAGCGTCCTACTCTTCCCCTTAGCTGGTATAGCTGGGAAAGTCCCATATTGTCACTGTCATGGATTATCATTGTGTTAACATTTGGAATATCAAGTCCGGTCTCTACTATAGTGGTGGACACCAGCACATCAATATCACCGTTTACAAAATCCATCATAATGTTTTCAAGCTCATGCTCCTTCATCTGTCCGTGAGCATACCTGATAACCGCATCCGGCATAAGCCTCTGCAGGGAAGCTGCCATATCTGCTATGGTATTTACCCTGTTGTAAACATAAAAGACCTGACCTCCCCTGGAAAGCTCCCTTCCTATGGCCTCCTTTACCAGCTCTTCATTATATTCCATAACAAAGGTCTGTATAGGCATCCTGTCTAAAGGAGCCTCCTCCAAAAGACTCATATCCCTTATTCCTATCAGGCTCATATGCAGGGTCCTTGGTATAGGGGTGGCAGTAAGGGTCAGCACGTCTACTGTTTCCTTATACTTCTTTATCATATCCTTGTGCCTTACCCCGAATCTTTGTTCTTCATCTATTATAAGAAGGCCCAGATCCTTAAACTCCACATCCTTTGACAGAACCCTGTGGGTACCTATAACAATATCCACAAAGCCCTTCTTAAGATCTCCAATAGTCTTTTTTACCTCAAGGGGGGTACAGAATCTTGAAAGCATATCTATCCTTACGGGATAATCTCTCATTCTCTGGACAAAGGTATTATAGTGCTGCTGGGCAAGAATAGTTGTGGGAACAAGATACACAACCTGCTTTCCGTCCTGCACGGCTTTAAAGGCAGCCCTTATGGCTATCTCGGTTTTTCCATACCCAACATCCCCGCAGATCAGCCTGTCCATGATCTTTTTACTTTCCATATCCCTCTTTGTATCTTCAATGGCCTTAAGCTGATCCTCCGTCTCCTCAAACTGAAATCTCTCTTCAAATTCAGTCTGCCAGACAGTATCCTCCGTAAATATATAGCCGCTTTTTGCCATCCTTTTTGCATAGAGCTCAACCAGATCACTTGCGATCTCATCTATCTCTCTTTTAACTCTCTGCTTGGTCTTAGTCCATTCAAGGCTTCCAAGCTTATTAAGCTTTGGACTTGCCCCACCCTCTCCCTTGGAATATTTCTGTATGAGATCAAGACTTGTGGCAGGCACAAAAAGCCTCCCGTCATCCTTGTATCTGATCTTCATATAGTCCCTGGTAATATTATCAAGGGTAACCTGCTCTATTCCTTCATAAACCCCAAGGCCATGACTTTCATGGATAACATAGTCCCCCACTGAAAGCTCAGTAAAGCTTTTTATGGATGCCCCGCTGCTGCTCTTCTTTCTCTTCTTCTTTTTTTGAGTAGTAAAGATATCGTTTTCGGAGATAACAATAAACTTGAGCATGGGATACTCGAAGCCCTGCTTTAATCTTCCGTAGGAAACCTGTATCTCACCCTCTGCGATATCCTTATCCATGTTTTCCGAATAATAAGCCACTACCTCATTATCCATAAGATCGTCGCAAAGTCTTCTTGCCCTTGTCCTGCTGGCGGAAAGAAGCAGTACCCTGTATTTATTCTTCTTAAGTCTTTTCAGATCCGAAACCAGCATATCAAAGGAATTATTATAGGAGTTTACTGATTTTGCCACCACACTGTAATGGGATATGGTCTTGCAAACGCTTTTGGGAAGAGGAAGGGCATTTAAGGAAAGGCAGTGATATTCGGAAAGTTTAGAGAATATTTCCTTTCTTTTATATAGAAGTTTTGCCTGCAGGGGCAGTATAAGTCCCCTTTCAAGTCTTCCCTCCATGCTGTCGGTAAATTCCTTTTCTATAAGATCCCCCATTTCCTTAAGCCTTGCAGGCTCGTCTAAAATAATCAGGGTATCTTCCTTATCAAAATATGATAGAAGCGAAACCGTCTCATCAAAAAAATAGCTTAAAAAGCTTTCTATGTTGGAACCCTCCAAAAGAAGATTTTCAAGCTTTTCAACAATTTCATCCGTAAGGCTTTTTACGGCAAAGGCCTCCTTGCTAAGAAATTTCTCCCTGAAGATCTTTTCCTGTTTCTTACCTGCTTTTTTTATGGCCCTTATACCCTTTTCCCTATCCTCCTCTTCAAGCACGATCTCAGAGGAGGGATAGACCGTAAAGCTGTCAAGCTTCTCCAGGGATCTTTGGGTAAGAATATCAAAGCTTCTTATGGAATCGATATCATCACCCCAAAGCTCCACCCTTACGGGATTTTCACTTGTCACCGGATATATGTCGATTATTCCCCCGTGAACGGAAAACTGCCCCTTATCCTCAACCTGGTAATTCCTCACATAGCCCATGGATGTAAGAGCCCCCGAAAGCTCCCCCAAATCCAGACTATCACCGAGCTCAAGGAATATGACATGCTCCATGAGAAGCTCATAGGGGATAAGATGCTCCATAAGGGCGTCAAAGCTTGTGACAAGAGTCAGCTCTCTTTGGTCAAAAAGAGCCTTCAGGGCTCCAAGCCTCTCTGTGGAAAGCTGATTGCCATGA
This sequence comes from Lachnospiraceae bacterium, assembly GCA_024680675.1. Taxonomy (GTDB): domain Bacteria; phylum Bacillota; class Clostridia; order Lachnospirales; family Lachnospiraceae; genus UBA2868. Next base: position 12,450 of record JAILBX010000134.1, read on the forward strand.
ACATCCGCCTGGTAGAATATAAGATCCCTTGCGGGATATACGTTTATACCCTCATCATAAAAGAGATAATTTTCACGGATCTCTCTGGCTTTTTGTTCACTGTAAGTAACGATGACCTTGTTCTTATAGCCATCGCCAAATCCATAGATCATATTTAGTTTTTGGGAATCCCCGCAGCCGTTAAGCTCTACTATACCCTCCGAGCTTTTCAGATCATTTTTTATAGTAGAAAACTCAGCCATTTCCCTTAAGGGTTTTTTCAGTATATTCAAGACTCTTCTACCCTGTTATATTTATTCATTGCCTGATCGATCCCATTTGTCAATATTTCAACTATAGCATTGGAAGCTGCTATAAGTCCCGTATCTATTTTTTCCCTGTCAATTTCTGTAAAATGCCCTAAAACATAATTTTTAAGGTCGTAGCCCTTAGGCTTTTCTCCCACTCCCACTCTTACCCGCATAAAATCCTGACTGTCAAGCTCAGAGATTATATTCTTCATTCCATTGTGACCCCCTGCGCTTCCCTTTTTCCTTATTCTCAGCCTTCCCACATCCAGATAGATATCATCATATATAACTATAAGCTCATTTTCAGTATCCACCTTGAAATAGTCAACTATCAAGGACAAAGACTCTCCGCTTAAATTCATATAGGTCTGAGGCTTAACAAGTATAACCTTATTTCCCTCTATCATGCCCTTTCCTATATAGGCCTTGAATTTAAGGCTGTCAACTGCTATACCGTATCTGTCCGAAAGCAGATCGATAAGATCAAAGCCCACATTATGCCTGGTATGGGCGTATTCTTTTCCGGGATTGCCTAATCCTGCTATAATATACATTTTACCTTCCTTTTCCGTCAAGAGCTCATGATCATTAAGAGATGAAGGAGCTAAGCCTCCCTCCTTCTCTTCTTCGCCACAAAAGAGCTGCGTGCCCCCACACGCAGCTCTTTTCCTTCTCCAAAATCGTGATAACCGGATCAATTTAGAAAACATATCTCTCATTCTTCTCAAGTACGATCTTTATCTCTCCCTCGCCCTTGAAGTAAGAATTTGCTCTGATCGTATCCCTGCTTTCAACTATACAGTTCTCGATATAAGTATTGTCTCCTATATATACATCATTCAGTATAACCGAATTCTTGATCACACAATTGTTTCCTACAAAAGCTTTCTTAAATATAACAGAATCTTCAACTGTTCCGTTGATGATGGTTCCGCTGGCAATAAGTGAATTCTTGACATTGGAGCCTACATTATATTTTGCAGGAGGCATATCATCTACCTTTGAGTATATCTCAGGATAGGTCTTAAAGAAGTAATCTCTTACCTCGGGCTTTAAGAAGTCCATATTGGTCCTGAAATAATCCTTGACAGATGCTATATTGCTCCAGTAATCATTGTGCTTGTAGCCGTATATCTTCTTAACATCCGTATATCTTATAAGTATGTCACGAACAAAGTCGTATCTTTCTTCCTCGGCACTCTTCTCGATAAGCTCTATAAGCTGTCTTCTTCTTATTACATAGATACCGCAGGATACCATGTTGGATTTTGCAACCATGGGCTTCTCATCGAAATTCTCTATCCTGTTATCGGAATCCATCTTAACAATACCGAATCTCTCAGAATCCTGACCATTGGGAAGCTCTGTGCATACCACGGTTATATCGGCCTTCTTGTCTATGTGATACTCCAATACCTTATTGTAATCCATCTTATAAACAGCATCACCGCTTGCTACTATTACATAGGGTTCATGGCTCTGTTTCAAGAAGCTTAGGTTCTGATATATGGAATCGGCAGTTCCTCTGTACCAGAAGTTGTTTTCTGTGGTAACAGTAGGAGTGAAGACATATAATCCTCCCTGCTTACGTCCGAAGTCCCACCATTTTGATGAGCTTAAATGCTCATTAAGGCTTCCGGCATTATACTGGGTAATAACTCCAACCTTTGATATATGGGAATTTGTCATGTTGCTGAGTGCAAAGTCAATTGCCCTGAAATTACCGGCTACGGGCATAGCCGCTATAGCTCTCTTCTGTGAAAGCTCCTTCATACGGAAGCTGTTTCCGCCTGCTAAAATAATTCCAATCGCCCTCATTATTTATCACCTGCCTTCACAAGAGTTTTGCCGCTTTCAAGGACATTGTTCCTGTAGTCCGAAGCTTTTGTAATACCTGAGATCATTGTATTCTTTCCAACAGTGACCCCATCAGGAACCTGGGTATATTCGCCTATAGTTACCATTCCATGGGTATAGATAGTGGGATTGGTTTCATTCTCCACCTCTTCTCCCTCTCCAAGAACAACATTGTTTCCTACTCTGGCGTTCTCGGCAATGATGGCCTTGTCTATGGTACAGCCTTCTCCTATTTCCGCATCATTCATTATTATGGAATCTCTAACCACTGTATCCTTGCCTATGGTTATATTACACCCTATTACCGAATTATAAACCTTACCGTAAATGTTTGTACCTTCTCCGATGATACTCTTTTCTATCACCGACTCCTTTGAGATATACTGAGGTGGAAGAGCATTGCTCTTTGTATATATCTTCCAGTACTCTTCGTAAAGATTAAACTCGGGTATAATATCAATAAGCTCCATATTGGCTTCCCAATATGAACTGAGGGTTCCAACATCCTTCCAATATCCGTTATACTCGTAAGCAAACTCTCTCTTTCCGTTGTCATGACAATAAGGAATAACGTGCTTACCGAAATCAAGTCCCGGCTGATCAGCGTTCTTAATAAGCGCCTCCTTAAGAACCTGCCAGTTAAATATATATATACCCATTGATGCAAGATTGCTTCTGGGATGTTCAGGCTTTTCTTCAAAGTCTGTTATCATTCTGTTTTCATCCGTTATGAGAATACCGAATCTCTTAGCCTCTTCGAAGGGAACAGGCATTGCGGCGATGGTAACATCCGCATTGTTTTCCTTATGGAAATCAAGCATTACCTCATAATCCATCTTATAGATATGATCGCCCGAAAGTATAAGTATATAATCGGGATTATACATATCCATATAGTCGATATTCTGATATATGGCGTTTGCAGTTCCGGTATACCACTCACTGTTTTTATTTTTTTCATAGGGAGGGAGCACCGTAACGCCGCCTACATTTCTGTCCAAATCCCAGGGGATACCGATGCCTATGTGAGTATTCAGTCTCAAAGGCTGATACTGAGTAAGGACACCTACTGTATCGATTCCAGAATTAATACAGTTACTCAGTGGGAAATCAATAATCCTGTACTTGCCACCAAAAGCAACTGCCGGTTTGGCAACCTTTGATGTAAGGATGCCGAGTCTTGAGCCTTGCCCGCCTGCAAGAAGCATAGCAATCATTTCCTTTTTTATCACGTTATCACCTCTATCTCTAGTTCTTTGTCCAATTCCTACATTTGTGGACAAGTTTCTTTGTTTGAGTTGTAAGATTTATGCAATCTTTCAAAACTCTTTAGTTAGTATATCATAGTTTTTAATAATAGTGAACAAATTGAAAGTATATTTTTATTTTTTTTTGTTACATTCTTACTATTAATTGATATTATTGCCAAGTGTGGTCTTTTAGATTATTATAGAATTTAAATATTGAGATTAAATATCTTAAGGAGAAAAACTATGTATGAGATAAATTATGAGCAGCCTGTCCATGTTCATTTTATCGCCATTGGCGGAATAAGCATGAGCGGGCTTGCCAAGATACTTCTGACCAGGGG
>JAILBX010000147.1 GCA_024680675.1 Lachnospiraceae bacterium
AAAGGAAAAAGAATATTAGCTAATAATACTCAAGAAAAAATGAAGCAAAACAGGGGAAATTGATAAGGATATAAAAGGGTAATATAAAATGAAAAACATAAAAAAATCTGCAGTTATAAAAAAATTAATTAAAAAAGCAACAATAATCTCAATGATAACCCTTACTGTAATGCCATCATTTACAGGTAATCTGGTGTATGGTGATGATTATGGAGATGAACAATATGAAGAGTTTGTTGAGGGTCAAATTCCGGAAGAAAGCTGTGATGATCAGGGAGAATTATCGGAAGAGCAACAACTGGATGAAGCGGTTTATGAAAATCAAAAGCAGGAAGAGGAAATATATTCTGAGGAAGAGTCAGAAGAAGAATCAACTGAAGAAGCTTTAGAAAAGAAAGAAGAATCAACTGAAATTTTTATAGATCTTGATAAAGTTCAGCTGGAAGATGTCATACAAAAAAACACAAATGGAAGACTCTATAGTACAAATATTAATTTACCTTCAACGTATAGTTCTGTAGAACTGGGATTCGTTGAAAAGCCGGTTAAACAATCCGGTAACAGCTGCTGGGCACATGCAAGTGCTTCGGTGATCACGACATCACTTTTAAAACAGCACTCCGAGAAATATAAGTTAAACAAAGACTCTGTTTCCGTTGAACAGCTTTGTCTTCAATGCTATGGTGACAGCAAAGATCCATTAGGACTTACAGAAGGGGATTCGACTTATAGATATGCAAAGTCTAAAAAGGCTTCTGCTTCAGACAGGGGAAACCCGCTTTTGGTAGCATATGAGCTTTTAAACTGGCGGGCACCGGTTTACAGCACAGATTCTTCAGAAGGAGAAAGAGCAACCATGGCTCGTGTCAGTGATATAAGGTTTATTGATGTTACTTCGGATCAGGAAGTAGTCAAATCATTGCTGATGGAGTATGGTTCTTGCACCATGCTAACAAGAATATCTAATGGTTCGGTATATGGAATAAATTCAAGAGGAGCTAAATTTACACCTGAATCCAAGTGTTCGGAGACATCAACAAATCATGCTATGGCTATTGTTGGGTGGGATGATAATTATTCTAAAGAAAACTTTTCTTACACGCCTGATAAAAACGGAGCATGGTTAGTGAAAAACAGTTACGGTACTGAATCCGGCGCTTTAAGTGGAAATACAGCATATGACAGTAAAGGTTATTGCTGGATATCATACGAGGATGCTTACTTCAAAAAGTCAGGACGTGTTTTTATCTTCTTCGGAATGGATGAGGCAGAGGGTGGCCGGAATAACTATGGATATGACGGAACCCATAATCCTGTTTCAAAGATAGATATGGTAGAAAAGGCCGGAAATGTTTTTACAATGGGAAGTGAAGGAAAAGATGAAATACTTTCTTCAGTCAGCTTTGGCACTTATACAGCAGGCGGAAGCTACAATATAGGGATATACAGACTGAGGGATGATCAGTCTATTCCCTGGGATGGTGAACTAATAACAGAAGTAAATGGTTTTAATGCCCCTTATCCGGGAATATATAAGGTCGATCTTAAGGATGAAATAATCATTGATGAAGTACAAAGGATAGGTATAGTTGTGACTCCTGTTGAAGGGGATTTTACTGTTATAGCTGATGAAACAAACGGCAACGCAGGAGGCTTTTCATTCGAAAGCAGATCTGGGGAAGGGGAATGTTTTATAAGGCGCTTTGGTGAAGATAAGGATGTTACCGAGGTCATAGATAAATCCTCAACCTTAAGGATAAGAGCCTATACAAAAAGCCGGGAAGAAGTATCGGAAGATAATAATAAAGATCCTGAAAGGTCTGCAGCTACCTATGACTCTTCAATAGCTTTAGTAGAGGAAAACGGACTGTCGGGTAAATATAATATGGGAAGTGCCATAATATGCCTTGATAAGGAGTTTAAGTATCGTGAAGGTACACTGGAAAAGGCTTATGGTGATCTTATCAGATCCGGTGAGGTTTATATAAAAAATCGTTATACAGGTCATTATGAGAAGCTTGTGGAAGGGCAAGATTATACGATCACTTTAAAGGGTAATAATAAGGTCAAGGGAACAATAACAGTTATATATAATGGTCAGGGCGCTTTGAAAGGAAGTAAAAAAGCCTCAATAAAGATCAGAGATTATCTTCCTTTGTCGGATCCGGCAATTCAGGTTTATGCTTTTGGAGGAACCTCTATAAGTCTCAGAGGAGCAGCTTTATATACAGGGCAGAAAATTATGGCGGATGATATCCTTGTAAAAGATACTCTAAGCGGACAGGTACTGACGGCAGGAAAAGATTATCAGATAGACTATAGAAATAATAAAAATCCGGGTTTGGGAACTATTATAATTAAAACAGTAAAGGGATCCTCTTATCCTGGTCAGAGGACGGAAAGATTTGAAATAATAGGTACATCTCTTGAAAGTGCAGCTATAAAACTCAATAAAACTGAGTTTACTTACAACGGAAAGGCAAAAACCCCTTCTGTAACGGTTTATTATAACGGAAAAAGGATGCCGGCTTCCTCTTATTATACTGTATATGAAAACAATATTAATAAAGGGACGGCTACAGTAAAGGTTTTCGGTAAGGGTAAGTATTATGGGCAGGTTGGCGGAAGCGATGAGCTTTCTATTTTTACAATCCGGTAAACATAGTAATAAGATTGGAAAAGATAGGCATAG
>JAILBX010000174.1 GCA_024680675.1 Lachnospiraceae bacterium
AAGCTTACATCATCAATTATAACCTTATCCGTATTCGGGTATGTAAATGATAATTCTCTTATGTCTATGGCTTTTTCAAACTCAAGTTTTTCAACCTGATCGCTATCGTATTTACCCTTACTTACCAGTTCTTCTGCCTGCTTAAGATCCTCATAAAAAGCATCCAATGATGGTTTAGTAAACATAATGGAACTTAAGTAGCCCGTTATTCTGTTAAACGAAGGAAGCATACGAAAAGCAGCTATAGCAAAGACAGAGAGAGTAGGAACAAACTTTTGAATATCGCCATCAGAACCATAGTATATCTTAAAAGAAAGGGTAAGCAATAATCCGCATATACACAAAGATTCGATCAAAGGTTTTGGGATATAGCTAAGCAATTGCTGTTTTCTGTGAATGGACGAAAACTCAACTGCATTTTCTCTGAATATCTTTACAAAATAATCTTCACGGTTTAAAACCTTTATTTCCTTTATTCCTCCAAAGATCTGCAAACCTATCTTTGTTCCTCTGGCTCCCACATTTCTGCTTAATTCCCCAAGCCTGATAAGTTTACCTCTAAAACCCACATATATAATCAAAATAACGGCTGAGAGGGTTACTGCCACTGCAACAGTGGTTACAACATCCTGCTGTAGCAAGAATATTACTAATACAACACATACACTCATCTCTATGACAAAACGAAGACAGGCTGTTACCAGTTGTATAAATTGCTGTACATCAACGTTTACATTTCTCTGTAATTCTGCTGTATTCGTCTTTACATGAAAAAGATAATCCTGATGCAGATATACGTCAATAAGTCTGGTAGAATATTCATTCTGGCAATCATTTGTAAATTTTATGATTACATCATTCATAATTGTCAGATATATGTTTTTCACCACATAAACTACTACCAATGAAAGGGCCAGAAAAAGAATAAAGCCCTTTACGCTCCCGATATTAAACAGGTTTTTTATAAAGTACATATATTTATTTTCTTCTATCATCTCAGGCATCATTACTACATTTACCAGCGGCAATATAGCGGTTACCCCTAAAAGCTCCAGAACCGTTCCTCCCAATATCAGGAAAAAAAGACCTATTAGAGCTATTTTCTGTTTTTTATCAAATATATAACTAATCTTTCCTAACATGATCAAACTTCCGCTCTTTTATTATTCTGTATATCTCCATTATCTTCCAAATTTTCCAAAACCTTCCACAATCTCTTTTCTCTCTTTTTAAGCTCCTTTTTTTCATATCTTTCAAGTTCTTTTGAAAACTTTATAATACTTTTCCTTTTAAAAGGTATCAGATACCACAGTATTGGTCTAAGAGTTCTGAAAATGTCATTATATAAAGAACTTTTTATAAGACGATTACGTGTTTCTGAATTAGAAGCCTTTTCAGCCCTTGTCAAATGCACCTTGAGAGAATTGTACCTGTTTCTGTCTTTTAATATATCATCTACATAATCTGCTATTTTTTTGTACCCAAACTCATAATCATATTTTCCATAATATCTTTCCACCATTTTATTATTCAATGGGAAATACTTTTCCACATTTTCCTGAGTCTTTACCATGCAGCTTTCAAAGGTATCATAATCCTGTATATATTTGTTTCCATCAAACAAAGAAATTGATATCCCCTCTTCTTCCAGCTTTTTACCGTCCCCCAGAGCAAATGATGGAACTCCTGCGTAGTATGCCTCCATGATCGCAGTGCTGAACCATGTTGTAAATACATCTATGACACTTAACCACTGTTTAATGGAATAATTGCCTATATAATAGAAATTATCATACTTATCATTAAGCCTTTTTACAAAATCATGATACCTTCTCTCATCGGGATGAGGTCTGTATATTATAATATAATCCCTATGCTCCTTTAAAAATCTTCCAAACCATTTCTCCAATCTGTCTTGAAGATCTTTTTCGGCATGCCAGGTTTTCTCATAAATACTATATGTCCTCATACATAATATATCCAGTTCTTCTTCATTTGCTGCCAATGAAGTGATAACAAAATCAGATGCAAACATTATCCACTTTTTATTTATGTCCAGCCCGTACTTTTTTGCCATGTATTTTCGGGAATAAAAATAAGCTCCCAGTTTTTTGTTACAAAAATCAAACTGAATGGGCTTTACTCTTACTATATTGTTTTCGGAAACATTACCCCTTCTTAAATAGTCAACGGCAAAGGAGCCCCAGGTAAAATGAGGAATATCCCTGGCTTTTTCTACAGGAATAAACAGCTTAAGATCAGCTTCTCCCGAATATGCAATCTGCTCCTCCTGCATATTCAGATACACAAGTGATTCTTTAAACAAAAACGGATGATATAAAGACAGGGACTTGTTACTTCTTGCTGCACCTATGATCACAACCTTAGGTCTGTAAAAAAGCGATTTCCAAAATTCCACACTGAGGGCATTGCACAGCTTAACACTATAACCTCTTTTCTCAAGCTCATATTTAATTAAAAGAATATTATCATAGCTTCTTTCCAATAGTTCATAATATATCAGACAATCCATAATCTGTAATTCCTTCTACACTGTGATCCTTTTTTTGTGTTTTTTCATTATACCATAAGTAACAAGTCAAGGATATTTAATTCTCCATCATACCGGTATAGACCCTCTTATACTCACTGACTCCAATACCGATATCATACTTTTTTCGTGAATAAGATCTTTCCAGGATACTAATTTTTTTTGAATAATCTTTATCACTGAATATCTTTAATATCTTATCTACAGCTTTATCTGTATCATCGAGTGAAAAAAGCTCATTCGAAAGTTCATCACTGACCATGGAGGAGGTACCTCCCACATCGCTTGCCACACAAGGCGTTCCAATAAGCATGGCCTCTCCCAGTGAATTGGGCGAATTCTCCATTATTGAGCTTTGAAGATAAACATTTGCCTTAAGATAACTCCTTTTCATTCCTTGTGCATCCAAGTTCCCCAAAAAGGAAATGTTATCCTCAAGCTTATATCTACCTATGAGCTCCTGAATATATGCAGAATAGGAATCCTGCTTCAGTTTCTCCTTAAAGCTTTTTGCCATAAGTTTTTTCCCTGCTGCATACAGCTTCACATCCGGAAAGGATATCTTAAGCTTATTTAATATCTCAAGAGCTATATGAAAGCCCTTCACAGGATAAGAACCCTGGGAAATAAAAACAGAATGGGGTTCACAGTCATTTACCTTCCAGCCCTCCCCCTCATAAAACTCTTCTCTCATTATCTCTCTGCAGTAATGATAATTAAGCTTTCCATTAATTGAAAGTGCCGTACTTTTATCCCAATCGGTACGTCCTATCACATGCTTTGATCTTTTTAGAGCCTCAAGCTCAAACTCTCCGCGTTTTAAAAACTTTTGCTTTTGTATATAAATACTGTCTTTCTTTATCAGATCTCGAAAAGTCCTTTTTTTAAGGACTCTTTTAGGTAAATGATCACAGTACTTCTTTCCCCAAAAGTAAATAAGTCCCTGAATGGAAATAACCAGTCTGTCCGGATCATCAAAAGCCTTCACCATACATAAGGTATGGACATATTCCGTTCCCCAGATATGTACAAGATCGGGCTTTACCTCTTTGATTATAGTCCTGAAATCTCTCTCTATATCTTCACTGTACGTCAACAAGGGAGCGGCGGGTTCAAAAAATCCAAAATACCTTATCTTTCCCGCCTCTCCCTTCTGAACTTCCTTTGACTGACTTTGAGGGTATACTACAGTTAAGTCTATATCGGGATCCTCCGACAGGATATCCGCAAGCTTTACAGTCCAGCCTCCTCCTATAACTCCACTGTCCCCCCTTGACTCAGCTATTTTAGGAAGTATTTTACCTATGAGCCAGAGTATTTTCACTTAATCATTTCCTTTAAGGCTGCCTCGTTCATGGCTCCTACTTTCTTATCAACCATCTGTCCGCCCTTAAAATATCCAAACATGGGAATGCTTACAACATTATACTTTGCAGCAAGATCCCCTTCGTCGTCCACATTCACCTTTCCAACCTTTATTCTTCCATCCAGCTCATCTGCAAGCTTTGAAACCACCGGTCCCATCATTTTACAGGGTCCACACCAGGGTGCCCAGAAATCAACCAAAACCGGTATATCCGAATTTAAAACCTCTGCTTCAAAATTTGATGATGTTAAAGTTACTTCTGCCATTTTTTACCCTCCGTTTTCT
>JAILBX010000211.1 GCA_024680675.1 Lachnospiraceae bacterium
TAATAACCCCGCTGTTTCTTATAAGCCGGTTTTAAAAGAAATGAGTTTTACTATTAAACCGGGAGAGATGGTTGCCCTTGTGGGTAAGAGCGGCTGTGGTAAATCTACGGTGTTAAATCTGCTGTGCAGACTATACGATCCGGATTCCGGAAGGATCCTTTTTGATGGGGAAGAAGTACGAACCCTTACGAAAGAAGCATTGAGGGACAATCTGACTATGGTCAGTCAATCACCGTATATTTTTAATATGACTGTCAGAGAGAATTTAAAAGTTGCCAAAAGTGATATTACAGATGAAGAAATGAAGCGTGTTTGCGTATTGGCATGTATCGACGAAGATATTGAGGCTATGCCCGAGAAATATGATTCTGTTATAGGAGAAGGCGGAGTTAATCTTTCCGGAGGGCAGCGACAGCGTCTTGCCATAGCCAGGGGTTTGCTGAAGGATTATAAGGTAATTCTTTTTGATGAGGCGACTTCCGCTTTGGATAATATTACTCAGGCAAAGATACAGAAGGCAATAGAGAGTATCGGGAAAGGCCGGACCATCATCTTGATCGCACATCGTCTGTCTACCGTTATCAATGCTGACCGGATAATGTATATGGATGACGGAAATATAATAGCTTCAGGAACTCACGAAGAATTGCTTGAGCAATGTGAACAGTACAGAGAATTGTATCTGGAAGAGGAAAAAGCCAGATGATTTTGGGCACATTACGGTGAATCATTGAGTTAGCGTAAAGTTTTTCTTGGAAAATTAAATATCAGATAAAATTATCAGTGCGAAATGTGACAATATGGAACCCCCATTGACCTAAAAGTGAAAGCTTTAAGATAATCATATATATATGGATATCTAGTGCTCAGGTAAAGCTATATAAAATATAAATAGCAGCCAAAAGTGGAATCATATACAAATGAATTGATTTTAATATGATTTTTCGTTGTATTAAGGAGGATACTATATGAATTGGACACTGGAACTGATAAGAAGAGCTGTTACGGAAAATCCGGATCTTTTGGCTGTAATAGTGAAAGATGAGTCATTAACCTTCGCTGAACTTTGGGACTATTCAAAGAAAGCTGCCTCCAAGCTTAAGAGAGCGGGGGTTTGTAAAGGAGACAGGATTACTCTTGAATTGTCGAGAGGTCCACGTTATGTAGGATTTATGCTGGGTTCCTGGATGATAGGAGCTGTCTTTGCAGCGCTTGACAGCGCATATCCCGCGGACAGACTTGAGCTTATTGCAAAGGACTGTGGAGCTAAGATTCGTGTTAATGATGAGTTTTTGATTGGCGTTGAGAAAGACATTCCGATGGAGGATTTTGAAGAGCTTGAAGAGCTGGATCCTTCTCTAATAATATATACTTCAGGTTCAACAGGTATGCCTAAAGGTGTACTTCACAGTCACAGGGGGATTTTTGAATCAGTAAAACGAAACATCAAAGCTGTAGAGAATAGTGGAGTTCCTTATAGAATTCGTAATATACATTTAGCTCCTTTTAGCTTTGTAGTCGGGATCATCAGTGTGCTTACACCTCTTGCAATGGGATCGACCTACTATACCGTACCATATGATGTGATGAGAGATCCTCAGAAGCTGGCAGATTTTATTGAGGACAATAAGATTGTTTGTGCATATATAAGCCCCAAAATGCTGCGTATTTTTACTCCTCGAAGCAACATATTACGTTTTGCATTTACCGGTAGTGAGCGTGTTAGCGGAGTCTATAGGGATGATTTTCGTATTTTAAATGGCTATGGATCCTCCGAATCTGCAGGCGGTGTATTGTTTTTTGATATAGATAAGGCCTATGATAATACACCTATTGGAAAACCGGCCGGTGATGAAAAGGTCTATATTCTTGATGAAGATGGAAAAGAAGCATCTGAGGGTGAGTTGTGCTTAAGTGGATATTTTGCTCTTGGTTATCTAAACCGACCGGAAGAGAGTGCAAAAACCTTTACTCCGAATCCCTTTGAGAGTATAGATGGTTTTTCTACGATGTTGCATACCGGAGATATTGTAAGAAAGCTTCCTGATGGAAACATAGTCTATCTAAACCGTAAGGACTGGATGGTTAAGATCAATGGACAGCGAGTAGAACCCGGAGAAATAGAGGGAGTTATACGTAATTTTGACGGGGTTTTGGATGTGGCGGTAAAAGATTTTGAAGGAAATAACCAGCAGAGATTTCTGTGTGCATATTATACTGTCAAAGAAGGAGAGACTGTAACAGATGAAGCTCTGCGTAAACATTCTGAGGAAAAATTACCGGAATATATGATTCCGGCCTTTTTCATACATATGGAAACACTACCGCTTAATGCAAACGGTAAACTGGATCGTAAAGCACTTCCTCGTCCTGAGACAGATCGTTTCAGAGCAGCATACGCAGCACCTGAAAATGAACATCAAAAGAAAATCACGGATTCTTTTGAAAAGGTTCTTGGTATAGAGAAAATCAGTCTTGATGACAATTTCTTTTCTCTTGGTGGTGATTCAATTAAGGTTATGATGCTTCAGAACGAACTACAGTCAAATGGTATTTCTCTTTCGGCAAAAACTATTTTTGAGTTAAGAACACCCCGTCTGATATCTGAGGCAAAAGAAGAAGTATCTGATTTATCTGTATTTAAGAGTAGGGAAGCAGAGTCGTATCCTCTTACCAAAGCACAGATGTCTATTTTCCTTGACTGTCAGATTCCGGGTAAGGAAACCGCCTACAACAATGTATTCGGTTTATTTCTGCCAAATGATATGCAGCCTGATCCCAAAAAGCTTCGAAGTGTAGTCAGGGAGGTTATTGGACGGTATCCTATTCTGACATCGGTAACTCGCATAATTGACGGAATACCTTCTTTGGTTCCGCAAATTGGCAGCGAAATCGATATAAAGGTGATAGATGCGGTTACAAGGGATCATTCTGTTTTGGCAAAGAATATAAACACTCCGTTTGATCTTGAAAAAGACATACCTTGC
>JAILBX010000218.1 GCA_024680675.1 Lachnospiraceae bacterium
GCTTCTGCATAAGGATCCCGTTTTTATTCTTGACGGGGCTCATAACGGCCATGGAGTAAATGCCTGCGTAGACAGTCTTATAAGTCTCTTTGCTTCAAAGAAAATTGTATATATCCTTGGCATGTTAAATGACAAGGATAGGGATAAAATGCTGGAAAAGCTTTATATCAATGCAAAAAGCTTTATAATACTTACCCCCTCCTCCTCCAGAGCCCTGACAGGCCGGGTTCTTGCAGAAACAATAAGTAAGAGGGGCTTTACCAGCAAAAACTGCGCTTCAACAAAGGAGGCTATAGCCTGGGCCTTCAGGGAAGCCTCTGAAGATGGTATCATCTGCACCTTAGGCTCCTTATATCTTGCCGGTGAGGTAAAGGCTTGTATGGAATCTGTCTCCCTGTGACAGCTTAGAGCTCTCACTCTCACTGTCCACTCTCTTAAAGCCTTTGGCAGCTTTTTCTTAATACTTTAAGATCTTTCTCTGAATGCTCTTATAATAAATCTTACCGTTAGCACTGCCACTATTACAAGACATATACAGAAAAGTATAGTATTTTCCATATAGCCAAGGTTTTCTTCCAGAAGTCTGAGAATAAAAAGACCTGCAAAATTAATACTGATATGAATTATAACAGACGGAACTATACTGTCATAAAGCTGATCAGCAAGGCCTAACAATGATCCAAGAATAAAGGCATATATTCCCTGATAGATATTCTTATGATAAATTCCAAAGGAAACAGCCTGAAGGATATCCGCAAAAAAGAAGGGAAAGATCTTTTTCAGATAGGAAAAGATCACCCCTCTGAAGAGGAATTCCTCCATCAGGGGCCCCAAAAGACAGACATATAGGATCATCAATGGAGTCATAGACATCATGCCCGATATGACATTGTTATAATTCTCACTTTCCCCTGTGCTTTCAAGCACAAGAGTCAGTATTCTCGATCCGCTTATCTGAATGACAAAGCCCAAAATTATAAAAATGAATATATCCTTAACTCTGATTCCGGGAAGCTTCAAAGTCTTCCCCTCTTTTATTATAAATACATAAATATATATCAGTGAAAAAAAAGCAATAAGACAAAGAAACCTTATGCAGACCATAGCCATGTTACTCATAACACTTTACTCCATACTCTTCTGCCTGGTTTTTAAGAAAGGCTATAAATTCTTCCTTATTTTCCTCTGTAACATGGATCCCAAAGCCCTGGGACCATAGTCTGTCATCCTTTTTCCCCGATATTGCCATATCTACCATCATTTTGGTCACCTCAGGAGTGAAATGGCTGGTTTCATAGTAGTAGGCTTCATTTACTGTTATATCTGAAAAAGAGCTGAAATTCCAATAATCCGTCACCTCTGCCAGAGCCTCCAGGAAGTTGATATATCCCCTCTCCACTCCCAGTGCATAGGTCTTAAAGTATGTGGGATTTGTCATAACTATGAGATTAATGCCATTTTCATCACAAAGCTTACGGATATCTGCCATATCCTTCACGGCTTCCTCTACCCTTAAGGAATAGTATTCAGACCAGTATCCCTCCGAAAAATCTCCCTGAACATCGGAGGCCTTCTTATCCATTCTCTCAGAACCTGACTCTTTATATCTTTCAAGATATTCCGGATCGTCGTCCTCATGGGCAAGCATAACCTCCAGAGCCTCGAAGGTGGTTATAAGGTCACAATATCTGTAATAGAATTTTGCCTTTGAGATAATATCATCATCAGGGTAGGCCACCCTGTAGAGCTGGTCATGAAAGGGATTTTTAGGATCCACAAAGCAGGCTATATCATCCACCATAACAATAACATTCTTAGGTATGATGCCATTCTTTAAAAATATCTTCAGTATCCTTAAATGCTCTGCGGGAACCGCTTCAGAGGAGCACATGTTGTAATAGTGACCTCCGGGTATATCATAGCTGTTCATAAAGCCCGCCCTGGAGGATCCGAAGATAAAGGAATCAAACTTGTCAGGATGATTTAATATATACTTTGTTTTTATGTAATTTTTATTGGCCTCCACTCCGTTGTTTCTGGGATTCTCATAATGAAAGATATTATAAGGATCTATGATCATATTTATGGAAGCAAAGATCACTCCTGTAATAAAGAGTAAAAATATAAATCTTAAAATGTATTTTTTCATACTTCTCCTAAACAGTAAACTAAAAAGCCCGGGATCTTCCCTGCTTAAAGGATCTATATCAGAACTTAAAGTAGATAAACTCCTGACTTGAACCGCTGTGGGATGCCATTGCCACCACAAGTACTATAGCCCCTGCATATATGGCCCATCTTATGGGCAGGGCCAGCTTACCTATCTCCTTAAGAAGGTCTTTTTTAAGACTGAAGAAATCATAGATCATTATAAAGACAATAGCCACTGTGGTCTTTATCACCGACATATCAGACATCTTCATCCTTAAAAGACAGCTTGTAATATTAAAGTCAGAGAACATATGAGTAGTTGCATATATTGCCTCGCTTATGGAATTGGCTCTGAAAAATAACCAGGCATAGCTTACGATGACAAAGGTCAAAAGAGTAAGTATAACCCTGACAAAGCCTCTGCTTTCCTTCTTCTCTTTAGGATCCTTTCCCTTATTCAGGGCTTCCCTGATCCTGTTTTCCACTATCTGACAGACTCCATGGATGCCTCCCCAGAAAATAAAGGTAAAGCTGGCACCATGCCAGAGTCCCGACGCCAAAAAGGTTATGAGAAGATTTCTGTCTCTTTTAAGCTTTGAGCACCTGTTACCCCCTAAGGGTATATATACATAGTCCCTAAACCAGGTGGAAAGTGATATATGCCAACGGCCCCAGAATTCCTTTATGCTTGAGGAAAGATATGGGCTTTTAAAGTTGGTCATAAGATCAAAGCCCAACATCTTAGCTAACCCTATGGCCATATCCGAATATCCCGAAAAATCAAAATATATCTGGAAGGTATAAAGAAATGTGGCATATATAAAACAAAGACCCGTCATATCCGGAACATGATCAAATACAGCATCCACATATTTGACCATCATATCCGCAAAGATCACCTTTTTTAAAAGGCCAAAAAGCAAAAGCCTGCTGCCGTAAACCACACCTTCATAATCAAAGGTCTTTTCCTTATCGATCTGGGGGATGAAATTTCCCGCCCTTTCTATGGGGCCTGACGCCACATTGGGAAAGAAGCTTACAAAAAGGGCATACTTTCCAAAATGCCTGCAGGCCTTGATCCTTCCCCTGTAAACATCGGCCATATAGCCCACCATTTCAAAGGTATAAAAGGAAATACCTATGGGCATTATCAGCTTGAGTGTATGCTCCTCCATCGGAATGCTTATAAAGGAAAGAGCCTTTCTCACGGCATACATGGCAAAATCCAGATATTTAAAGACAAAGAGAAAGGACATAGTTGCCACTACGCCCATTATAAAGAGTCCCCTTTTTTTCTTATCAGGGGACTTATCCTCTATATACAATGCAGTAAAATAAGACAGGATCATAGTGATAAAGATCACTGCAAGGTACCTTACATCATAACAGGAATAAAAATAAAGGTTTGCCACAAGTAAGAGCATCCACCTGTACTTATGGGGAATATTCCAATATACGAGAAATAATACAGCCATAAAAACGGCAAATTTTAAAGTAGAAAAGATCATACGCTATATCCTATGCCATATTTGAGGCGATACCTATCACATCTTCCCTTGGAAGCTCTATTCCTCTCAGCTCTATGACAGGACCTCCCTTTCCCAGTATATATTCCTTAGTTATGGTTACCCTTCCTATATTGGAATCCTTGGGTATCTCATACATTATATCCAGCATAAATTCTTCTATAATGGATCTTAAAGCTCTTGCACCTGTATCCTTTTCCATAGCCTTCTTTGCAATTTCATGAAGGGCATCATCAGTAAACTTAAGATCCACCTCATCAAGCTCAAAAAGCTTCTGATACTGCTTTATTATGGCATTTTTAGGCTCTCTTAGGATCTCAACCAGCATATCTTCACTGAGACCCTCCATGGAAAAGAGTATGGGAAGTCTTCCTACAAACTCAGGTATCATACCGAATTTTTTAACATCCTCAACAGTAACCTCCTTAAGGACATCCTTTCTCTTATCAAGAGTATCCTTAAGCTCAGCATTAAAACCTATGGAGGTCTGCTTTCTAAGCCTCTGCTTTATTATCTCATCCAGATCCGGAAAAGCTCCTCCGCATATAAAGAGGATATTTCTTGTGTTTACTGTTGCCATAGGCACCATGGCGTTCTTGCTGTTAGAGCCCACCGGCACCTCTATCTCACTTCCCTCAAGAAGCTTGAGCATGCCCTGCTGTACGCTCTCTCCGGACACATCCCTTGTATTGGTATTCTTTTTCTTTGCTATCTTATCTATTTCATCAATAAATATAATACCGGTTTCCGCCTTATCCACATCATTGTCCGCTGCGGTCAACAGCTTTGTGACTACGCTCTCTATGTCATCTCCTATATATCCCGCCTCTGTAAGGGAGGTTGCGTCTGCTATGGCAAGAGGCACATCCAAAAGTCTGGCAAGGGTTTTGACCATATAAGTCTTACCACATCCTGTGGGTCCTATCATAAGCATATTGGACTTCTCTATCTCCACATCTGCCAGTCTCTTGGAAAAACGATCCTTGCTCATGGATTCCGAGGCCACCCTCTTATAGTGATTGTATACAGCTACGGACATGACCTTCTTGGCACTTTCCTGCCCCACAATATACTCATCAAGCATCTTTTTTATCTTATCCGGCCTTGGTATATTATTTATATCTATGACCGGATTCTTTGTCTTATCCGAGGACTTGGACTTTTTTACCTTTGGGCGCCCCGAAAGCATTCCCTGTATATCGGACATGTTTAAAAAACTGACTCCGGGGAAGCCAAAATTAGGAGAATAATTATCCTTGTTTTCCTTCTCCTCCTTATCCTCCTTGTCATCCTTTTTATCACTGCTTCCTTCCCCTGTCTTTACATCCCTGCTAAGACCGGTCTCGCCTACGGGAACCTCCTTAAAGTCACCGTTAACGCTGTTTGGGTTATTATTGTTTAAAAAAGGTGACATATCCATATTGGAGGGCATGTTAAAGGGGGACAGCTTGCTCTTATCGGCATCCTTCATTCCCGTTATGGTTGACAGCATAGAGTGCATACAATCAGAACAGACATGAAAGCCCTCTCCCAGCTTAAACATATCCTTCACCTGATCGGAAGGTCTGTGACATATCTGACAAAAGCTTATTGTATTCCTGTTATCCTCATTATTCATAATATTTCCTCATTTTCACTGAAAGCTCTTCTTACTGTATCTGTCTATGTTACTCCACTGTGACTGACTTTGCAAGGTTACGGGGCTTATCCACATCGCATCCCTTAAGGACAGCTGTGTAATAGGCTATAAGCTGAAGGGGCACGGCAGCCACCATGGGCATAAGAAGCTGATCCGCATCCGGCAGCCTTATTATGATATCCGCTATACCTTCCTCCACATCAATACCCTTGTCACAGATAAGTATAACATAAGCTCCTCTTGCCTTCACTTCTTTTATATTGCTTACGGTCTTTTCAATAAGCTCCTTCTGGGTAGCCACTGCTATGACCGGCATTTCCTCTGTTATAAGGGAAATGGTTCCATGCTTAAGCTCACCGGCTGCATAGGACTCCGAATGGATATAGGATATTTCCTTAAGCTTTAAGGAGCCCTCCATGCTAAGGGCATAATCAAGGCCTCTTCCTATATACAAAAGACTGTCTGCATTTATCAGCTTACTTGCCGCATACTGGCACTTTTCCTGAAGTCTTATAGCCTCTTCTATCACAAGAGGCATCTTTCTTAATTCCTTCACATAGCTCTTGCAATGCTCCTTATCTATAGCCCCTCTTGCATAGGCCAGTTCAAAGGCCAGAAGATACATTACCGAAACCTGAACCATATAGGCCTTTGTGGAGGCTACCGATATTTCCGGACCTGCATGGGTATAAATAACAACATCCGCGTCTCTTGCTATGCTCGAACCCTTAACATTTACAATGGCACAGGTCTTTGCTCCCATATCCTGAGACAGCTTAAGGGCTGCCTTGGTATCTGCGGTTTCACCGGACTGGGATATCAATATTACCAGATCATCCTTTGATATCAAAGGATCCCTGTATCTGAATTCGGAAGCTATATCAACTATAACCGGTACCCTGGCCAGCTTTTCTATTACATACTTGCCAACCATGCCGGCATGCATTGCCGTTCCGCAGGCAACAATAAATATCCTGCTGTATTTTTTTAACTCCATAGCTTCTATCCCCTCCATGGAGAAATCCGGAAGCTCATCTATTATCCTTGGAGTTATGGTCATATTTACGGCTGAGGGCTGTTCATTTATCTCCTTAAGCATAAAATGCTCGTAGCCGCCCTTTTCAGCTGCGTCCACATCCCAGTCAGCTCTCTGCCTTTCCTTTGTTATGATATTACCTCTGATATCAAAAACCTTTACCCTGTCGGCTCTTATCTCTGCTATCTCATTATGGTCAAGGAGGTAATAATCTCTGGTATATTTGATTATGGCAGGTACATCAGAGGCGATAAAGTTCTCATCCCCCGAGAGACCTACTATAAGAGGACAATCCTTCCTGACAGCATATATCCTGTCAGGAAAATCCCTGAACATAATACCCAAAGCATAAGAACCTGTTATCTCGGAAATTACCTTTGCAATGGTTTCCAGGGGATTTCCGTTATAGTAATAATCTATAAGCTTGGCTACTGTTTCCGTATCAGTCTCACTTACAAAGCTGTAACCCTCTGATACAAGGAAATCCTTTATCTCTTTATAATTCTCGATAATACCATTATGAACGATGGTTACCCTTTTATTTCCATGTGGATGGGAGTTGATATCCGAGGGTTCTCCGTGGGTCGCCCACCTTGTGTGGCCTATTCCCACGCAGCCTCTTATTTCAGCCTCATTTTCCAGTTTATTGATAAGATTATTAAGACTTCCCTTACACTTTTCGACCTTAATGGCATTTTTTTCAAAGACAGCTATTCCGGCTGAATCATAACCTCTGTACTCCAGCTTTGAAAGGCTGTCAATAAGTACATCTACTGCCTGTCTTCCTCCGGCATATCCAACTATACCACACATCTTTTATTCCTCTCTTTCCCACTTGGCCTGAAAAAAATCTCTGTTCATAGTACAGAACATTATTGCCCTCTTTGATAGCTTATCATAGTTCTTTCCCAGCTTATAACCCAGATATTTATATGCGCTGGTCACAATAAAGGGGATTATCATATATCCCTTCCTCCTCTTCCTCATGTAGGAATATGCTGACTTAACATATCTTATACCCTCCGATTCGGAAGAAACCAAAGCAAAAACCTCCGGATGCATCTTCTGGGATACGGCAAGATCAAAGTTTCTTCTAAACTGCTGCATGTTACTGTAATCATGGGAATGAATGACCTTAGCGCTTGCTTCATACCTTATACAGTAGCCGGATTTTAAGACCTTCCTTGCAAATATCATATCCTCATTAAAGATAGTATGGTCTGTAAAAGCCCCCAGCTCGTTAAAAATCTCTCTTTTATAGGCAGCGCATACATTGGAGCAGAAGAAAGCCTTGATACCCAGTGTCTCAATATCCTTTTCGGATTTAACAAGACTCTTTGGGGGATAGTTAAATTCTCTTGAAAAGTTCTCTGCCAGAGAAGACCCTTCATCAGCCAGCTGCCTTGCATAGCACACTGCAACCTTATCCTCCTTAAGACCCCTGACCAGGTTTTCAATAAGCCTTTCATCATAGGGAATGGCATCATCTGTCATAAGGACCACAATGTCAGCATCCGAAAGGGACACTGCCCGGTTTCTGCTTCCCCCGTGGTCAAAATCCCTTTTATCGATCTCCTTAACCAATATTGGAAAGGAAACCTTTTCTATATCTCTTGATCTGTAAAGATCCTTGTCATCTTCCCTTGTATACATACAGATAAGCCTGTTTATCTTAACTGTCTGTTTATCAAGCATTTTTAAAAGTCTCTTGTATTTTTCTCCCGGTCTGTAAACCGGAATACATACATCTATCTTTTTCTCAGTATGCATTTTCGTTTATAAACCCTCGAAAGATAGTCAAAAACATTATCTTGAAATCAAAACTCATAGTCCAGTTCTCTATATAATAAAGGTCATATTCAATACGTTTTTCTATGGAGGTATCACCTCTTAAGCCGTTTATCTGGGCCCAGCCCGTAAGTCCCGGTCTGACCTGATGCTTTATATTATACCTGGGGATCTCCTCCTGAAACTGTTCAACAAAGTTGGTTCTTTCAGGTCTTGGTCCCACCAGGCTCATCTTACCCGTTAATATATTAAAAAACTGAGGTATCTCATCAAGGCTTGTCTTCCTTAGCAGCTTGCCTATGGGGGTTACTCTGGGATCATCCTTGGTTGTCCAGCCTTCCATCTCCTCCTTCTCTGTTTGAAGGTACATGGTTCTGAACTTAAACATCATAAAGGGCTGGTTATGAAGTCCCACCCTCTCCTGTTTAAAAAGCACAGGCCCCTTTGAAGAAAGCTTAACGAGAAGTGCTATGGCAAGCATAAGAGGCAGAGTGATTACTATGGCAAAAAATGAGCCCACCATATCCACTATCCTTTTTGCAACTGCATTAAGGGTGTTGGTCAAGGGAACATGTCTTATATTTATAACCGGAAGTCCCTGAACATCCTCTGTATAGGGCTTATTGGGTATGATCTTTGAGTAATCGGGAATAAATTTTGTATGCACGCCGGATTTTTCACACATGGCAACTATCTCCTCAAGCCTGCCGTACTCTGAAAGGCTTAAGGTTATAGCTATCTCATCCAGCTTGTTCTCAGGCAGGATGATAGAGAGATTATCTATCTTTCCAAGAACCTTGACCCCCTTATACATGGTGCCTCTCTCAACCTTGTCATCCAGTATTCCCCTTATAACATATCCCCACTGGGGATTCAATCTTATCTTGTTTATGTAGGTCTCAGCGGATTTAGAATAACCCACTAAAAGAACATATTTGATATTATAACCCCTTCTTCTGAAAAACATTAAGATATACCTGATTATATTTCTTATAAAGGTTTCCAGAAAGATATTAAAGGCCCAGAATATAAGGATCATTTCTCTGGAAAAATGGGGTTGGTTTATGATATACAAAACCACAACGATAGCCACAAGGCCCACTGTGTTGGCTTTAATGATATTAAACAGCTCCCTTTTTCTTCCGGAGGCCCGCTTGGAATTATAAAGGTTAAACTGATAATACAAGAAGAGATATCCCGGCACTATATAATAAAGCGCCTTGAAATAATACTTTGTCGGCAGTCCTATGGAATAAGACACCAGACCGCTTTTAAACTTAAAATACCAGGCAAGAGCATATGCTCCCGCTATTATCAAAGCATCGATGAGTACATGCAGCCTGTTAAATAAACTTTGATTATCCTTTATCATAACTCCCTGTCACCCCGTCACTCTTCGGATAAGGTTTACCCATAATTCAACCTGTATCCGGAAATAATTAAAAATATTCTTTCCTCTGAAGGAATATTTTTTCCCCTTTTTGCACAATCCGAAGCCTTTCAGCACCCCTTTTGCATACTCGGCTCCCAAACCTTTTTTTAAAAAATAAAAATACTTTACAATATAGCCTGCCAGAAGAAAGGGCAGGTTGATAAGCAGCTGTAAAAAGGGCATGTTCTTATAGATAAGATACACACTGTTCCTTGAAGACAGTCTGACCTTAAAGGCGTTATGTCTTGAGCCCGAAACTCCGCTTCCGGCATGATAGACTATAGCCTCAGGGGTATATCTGTTCCTATACCCGTTTATCTTTGCCCTGTAGCAGATATCCACATCCTCCAGATAGGATTCATGTCCTTCATCAAAATATCCTATCTCTTCAAATAGAGCTCTTCTGTAAATAGCTGCTCCCCCACAGGCTGAAAAAACCTCGCAATCCTTTGTGTATTTCTTAAGATCGGCATCCTTTCCAAGAGCAAAAGCCCATCCTAAAGCGCAGTAGAGATCTCCAGCCGAATCAAGATGCTCCCTGTCATATAACTTTATCATCCTTGCCTGATAGGCAAATACCTTCTTATCAGCCCTTATTGCCCGGTAAAGTCCTTCCACAAAGTCCCTGTGGCAGACGGTATCATTATTTAGAAGTATGACATACTCTGAGGAGCTGTCTCTTATACCCTGATTTACTGCCCTTGCAAAGCCGTAATTAACCTCATTTTTAATTATCCTGACCTTTTGAAAGCTTTTTTCCACAAGCTCAAGACTGCCATCGGTGGAATGATTATCCACCAGGCAGATATCAAAATCCTTAAAGCTTTGAGCCTCAAGAGAAGATAAACAATCCTCTATGTATTTTAAACCATTGTAATTGGGAATAACAACAGTTACAAGTGCCATTATTTTCTCCTGAACATAATAAAGGGGTCGCTTACAAAAATACAGTTCTCATTCTTTAAATCCTTACCGTATTTCAGCAGAGCCTCCTTCTTTACCATAAAACAATCGGGAGAAAGAGCTGCAGATTCATGCTGGATCAAAGCTCTGTGCATATATCCTGAAAAGTGCATATTAACACCTCTGTATTCAGGCCTTAGCTTTCCTTCCTCATCATAGGAATAGCCCACATTATCCACCTTATTATGCTTATACAGTATCTTCCCCCCTACAGCGGTAACTTCCTTTCTTGAAAGGATACCTAAAAACTCTTCTATATAATTTCTGTGAAGGGGCATTATGTTTTCTCCCAATACCATTATAGCATCCGTATCCAAAGCTCTTATTTCCTCAAGAGAAAGAGCTTCATATTTTTTTCTTGACATCCTGATACATTTAAGCCCCTCATTATGATATTGTACTCTGAAAAAGCCCAAATGTGAAGTTTCATATACATCTGCCTCAACGCCAACTCTCCTTAAATGAGCTTCGATGGCCTTTCTGGCTGCCATATAGGCATAAAGCTTACTGTCGGGATTATCCGCCGTTGATCCCTCCGAGGCTCTCCAATGATAGAGAACCTTATCAATATGCCTTATATTTTCAGGAGACAGCTGTTCAACGCACCTGAATATAAAATCATGATCCTGGGCTCCGTCATATTTTTCCCTGAAGCCCCCTGTTTTTTTCGCAATATTACTGTCAACCACAAGAAAGTGGCATATATAATTATTACTCCTTAAAAGATCTATATCAAAATCCGGCTTGCTGTGATAGTCAAAAAACCGGTTTGAGTCAGAGCTCACCTTATCCTCATCCGAATATACCATAAGAGCCCTGTTAAGAGTCAGGTTCCCGTCTTTGTAGGCAGAATCCTCTAATATCATCATGACTTGAAAGAGAGCATCCTCTTCCAGAATATCATCATGATCAAGAAGGGCAATGTAATCACCGTTTGCCATTTCAAGAGCCGCATTACTATTGCCTGAAATACCCTTGTTCTCACTTAGCTTCTGATACTTTACCCTGCTGCCCACAAGAGGGTCATATTCCTCTCCTATGGTATTCATGACAACCTCCTTGACCCGGTCGCTTTTACTGCCGTCAGCTATGCAAAGCTCCCAGTTCTGATAGGTCTGCCTGATCACCGAGCAAAGCATCTGTTTAAAAAAAACAGGATCACTTTCATAAGCGGGCACAAGTATACTGATCTTATAGGGCCGCTTAAACTCATACTTTCTCTGCCTTACAAGCTCATCTCTGGAGGGTCTGCTGTTTAAAAAGGCATTACTGTATTCCTTTTCCTCAGCATCCCTTTTCAATCTTTCTGCAATTTTATAATAGGTTTCCCTGGCTCCGTTTCTTTTAAAATAACCAAGAACCCTTCCCACATTCCTTTTATTTATCTTTTGGATCATACTCACCTATAAACACCTGAAGCTCCTTAGGAGTTCCCAAAACATGAACCTTATTGCTGTCAATATCAGATATATATACCTTCATTCCTTTGGCTATCATATGATTGTAAAGGGGCGCTACATATTTCTCACCCTTTTCAAGCTTATCCGGATCTTTATAGTATTCTTCATACATTTCTTCATAAAGCCTGCAGCTTTTAAAGTAATAAGCTCCCAATGTACAATTGTCGGAAATCCTTTCCTTTTCCCTGACCTCCGTGGCTCTTCCCTCTTCATCAAGCTTAACAAAACTCCAATGATCCCCTTTTGCAAAAAAGCAGGGGATAAAGCCATCACCTCTTATAGACTCCGGTGTCATCTCAAAGGCTTCAACATAGGTATCTATATTATAGATAAGGAGCTCATCCTCTTTTTTCCAGAACTTTGAAGCTAACATTGCTGTCGTAGCCTGACCGTCAGTAGGCTCCAAAAGCTCTACTATCCTGTGCTTCTTTATTCCAAGCTTCTTACAGCTTTCGGAAAGGAATTTTCCGGCATTATCCTCTTTTCTTACGATAAAGCTGTATACATCCTCTTCTCTCCTGAAGGCGTAAAGAGAGTCCATAGACCACTCAAAAAGAGTCTTTCCCAATGCATCGATCATATACTTGGGTTTATTGTAGCCGGCGTCTCTGAAACGTTGACCAAGTCCGGCCATGGTAATAACTATCTCCATATCATCTGCACCTGCTTCTTTCGCAAATATCATTGAGTTCCTCAGGAGTACAGCGTAAAAACTCATCCGGTCTTACAGTCCTGTCATCCACATAAAAGCCCTTATGACCGGGCCAGGGTTTTCCGTAGATGATCTCATCATAGGGTATCTCCCATTTCTCCAGCCACTTTAATATGACCTTGGCAGTGTTGGCGTTTATAAGCCCTATGTTCCCCTTATAGCTGTTCATATTTCTTGAAGTGAACAGAACTATCCTGGCGCCCTTCTCCTTATATTCCCTGATCTTTTCCACCATATCCTTATAGGGGACAAGATCCTCATATTTTTCTTCACTCCCTTTTATGGGACACAATGTTCCGTCTATATCAAAAACAAAAGTCAAACCCTCAAATTCCATTATTCCTCCAGAGTATCCATTATCCTCAGAGCGTTCAGAATAAAAGCGAACACCTTCTTTACCCTGTCAATATGCAAAGGCAGCATCGACAGAAAAAGTGAAGTCTCAAGTATCCTTACATAATTAAAATCTATACCGGCCATACTTAAATATTTCTTAAAAATATCAATAAACTCGGAATTATCATTATCAACCTTAAGGCTTAGCTTCATATTATCCTCGAGAGCTATCTCAAAAAGGTCACTGTTGAAATAATCATAGCTTCCGCATATGGAATGGGACAGCTTACAGATATCATAATAGGGATCCGTATAAATATCCTCCTCCTTTAAAGCTCCTTTGGGATCTATAAGCTTTAAAAGATCGATATCCCTGTTATACAAAATGTTGGAAAAGCAGAGATCACCATGTCCAACTACCAGCTCTCTCTTATTTTTCACCCTTCCCCTTATCTTATTATACAGGGCTTTATAACGATTCAAAATTTCATCTATGGAGGAATAATTGCTTCCGCTCCTTATATATTCCTCTATCAGCTTATACTGCTCTAAATTCTTAAGGGTGGCGATCCTTTCCTCCACCTTGTCAATGTAAAGCTTTTTTACTGTTTCCTCATATTCCTCTTTAGAAACCTCTTTTTTCTTTCTGATATCCAGAAAATAAAAAAGCTTTCTCATTATCATTTCAAATTCCGATACATCAATTGAGCCATGAACATATCGAAGGGCCAGATCAGTCATGAAAAATCTTTCCATGGTATAAGAAGCTCCCTCCTCTGACTCCTTGTAGTCAAAGGGAATGGCATACCACATTTTCATATCCTCGGGTATGAATTTATAATACTCATACTCGGCCCTGATCTTCGTTTTATTGGAGGAATGCTTTACTACAGTGTACTTATCTCCCTTTAAAGCATTAAAATACCTGGCATCAAAGCCGCTGGTGATAAACTGTCTGAAATTTCCAAGCTCCGAAAGATCCACTAACCCCTTCCCCGGGATCCTCTCATATCTTTCAAGCAGAGCGTCATTTCTTTTAAGAAAGCTGTCTGTATCGGGATATAATACCGCTGCTACCCTCCCGTTACAGTAAACGGAATACTCTTCATTAATATAACATGTCTTCTCAGCCAAAACTGAAACTTCATATAAATCTTCTATTAAAAAATCAGAAAAAATCCTGAGTATCGGCTCCTCGGATCCGGCTGTAAGAAAGGAGTCCGGATCATTGGTTTCATCCATAGTAGAGACCGCCCTCACATGCCTTATGCTCTTAAGCTTTTCCCTGGTCCTGTCCTCTAAAGAAACCCTTTTAAAAATAGTCTTTCCGAAGCTTCTGTTCCCTGTAATGCTTCTTATTTCCCGATTTGGTATTCTTTTGTCATCATATATAACAAGAACCTGTCTCATAACTATTCCTCTTTATTGCTCTTCCTTCTTCCAAAAGCTTTAAATATCACAAAACTTATAATAGTCAGTATGCTAAGACCTGTAACACATAAAACAAAATAAGGTGTCTGTATCATTGTCTTATGACCTTTAAAGAGAATGGAAGCAATATATTCACAAAACTCTCTTGCATCAAAGGCTATCCTTAAAATCCTTGAGAGAACAAATAAAAGCATTCCTTCAACTATCCAGGCTCCAAAGGAA
Source organism: Lachnospiraceae bacterium (assembly GCA_024680675.1). GTDB lineage: Bacteria > Bacillota > Clostridia > Lachnospirales > Lachnospiraceae > UBA2868. Next base: position 14,697 of record JAILBX010000218.1, read on the forward strand.
AGAAGGGTCATAAGACCATATCTTCCGCTTACAAGCTTTCTTACCCCGTCATAACCCTGCTTTGTAAGCCAGAGTCCCTTAAGGGCAGCCATGGATCTTTGGGATGATCTGTTTATTATTATATATTTACTCAGATAATCGTAAGCTGAAGGAAAGGTCCAAAAAGCAAAGATCACCGCAAGCAGAAATACGGAAAGAAAAATGCCTGCCATGGAAAGAGTATCCCTATAAAGAAGCTGCAGAGGAAGCATAATAAGCACCAGAGCCAGAGTATCGAAAAAACGGTCTGTAATGGTGCAGAATAAACCCTTAAGAGTACTTTTTGTTATCCTTGACAGGATCAAAACTCTTAGGATCTCCCCCAGCTTAAAGGGTATGATAAGGTTTAAAAGAGTAGTTGTAAAATAAGTCAGGACAAAGGTCTTAAACTCTACCCTTTCATCCAGCAAAACCAGATAAAGCCTCATTGATTTAAGCAGATGTATAAGCAGGAAAAGAAAGACCACACATATACTTCCCACAAACAGAAAAAGACCATCTCTCATTATAAAACTTCCGCCTCATAAGAATCTATCTTCTCATCCCTGTAATCTTTTGTTATGGTCAGGGGATCAGCATAGTAAGCAAATAACATTTTAAGCACCCTGCTTGCCTGGCTCACCATCTTTACATTACTTACCTGATCGTCCTCTCTCCAGGATACAGGATAAAAAACCATATCCGTCCCGTAATAATCCGCTGCCAGGATCATAAGATAATTAAACATGAGATTATCGGGGAACTTCTGATAGAAACCGCTTTTTAACATATCAACGCTGTACATATTAAGACCGGAGCCAAGATCGTATATCTTTTTTTTGACAACAAAGGCAAAAAGAAAGTCAAAGATCACATTTCCAAAGGTTCTGAATGCAGAATATCCCTCAAGTCTTGAACCCTTCATAAACCTGGCTCCCAAAACACACTCATGCTTTTTATAATATTCCCTTCTAAAAACAGGATAGAAGTCACTAAGGCTTCCCTGATCATCCCCGTGAAGCACCACAATATGATCAAAGCCATTTTCTATGGCATATTTAAATGCCACCTTATGGGAACCTCCCAGGCCGTAATTTGCCTTATTTCTCATAAGCTTAAGGGGTATAGAGGGATTTTCCTTCTTAAAGTCCATAACCACCTTTTCAGTATTATCCGTGCTCCTGTTATTTATGACAATTATTTCAGAGATATAGGAAAGAGCCTCCCCATCAATCCTTGACAGAACCCTGGCTATCTGCTTTTCGCAGTTATATGCAGGAATAAACAATAAAATCCTATCCTTCATAGATCAATACCTCACAAGCCCGCATTTATTATTCAGATCCAAAGGCTCCACCACCGTGTCTGCCGGATAATCGTAGCCCTCCGGAATATAGGTCTTCTGATTCTTATAATCATACAGACACATTTCCTTGGTATTATTTGTATAATATGCAGCACTTTCGGCTGCCTGTTCCCCTATGAAATTAAGGACAGACTGGTTATAATGCCAGGAATCCACCATATATTCCGTAGATATTCCGCAAAGAGCCGTTGTGGCAAGGGCGTAGTAACCACTGTTCTTACACAGCTCCAGCTGAGCAGTCACGATCTTATCAAAATAATCCTTTATCTCAACTATCCTTCCCGGTGTTATAATGAAAACCTTCTGGACACCTCCGATGAAAAGAGGTCTTATTATATTATCCATGTTCTGCTTATAGGCCTCGGTACTCAGATCATCTAAGGCATCCGATTCTCCCTGAAGCCATATTACATACTGCTTTCTTATCTTGTAATTATTGCTTTCCAGCCATACCTGAGCCCTCTTCTGCCTTTCTCCGAAATCACTGGTGGTTTTTGGATCCAGCCAGAAATTGGTATCCGTCCCTCCCTGGGAAGCGGAAACCGCAACTATGGGAACCCCGGTAAGCTCATAATATTTATTGGCAAAGGCCGAAACCATGCTCCCCTTCTTTCCCCCGGGAAGATCAAATATACCGTTTATATTGTTCTCATACTGTCCAAAGGGTTCTTCAATAGGGTAAAGCCTTGTAGGATCCGATATAGCCCTGAATTCATAGCCCTGATCCTTTTTTACCTTAGGTGCGTGATTGACATCACCTCCGGCACCGGACATATTACTCTGTCCCATAAACATAACAAGGTCTATTACAATTTTTCCATCCTCGGTTTTAACTACCTTATTTTCACTTACAACCTTTATTTCATTTTCAGAAACGCTGCCGGCGTTTTTTACATCTATTTCCGAATAGGCGATTTCATTTTCAGAAACCGACTGAGTCTCTTCCTCTGCCTTTTCCTCTGTTTTCTCTGTTTCTTCTTTACCCTCTGCCTGAGCTTCCTTTAATTTATCCTGATCAATATCATTCTCCGTGCTTGAGGGCACCTTGATCACCTGTGGCTCCGAAGTTTTGGAGCATCCTGCCATACATATTAAAGACAGCCCAAAAGCCATCATTATCACTTTAAATTTATTCACTTTTATCATCCTTTTTTTCAAGTATCATTTTTCTTGTTATAAAATTGTAAACCATTACTATGGCTGTAGCCACCAGCTTTGCCACATAGGCTGCCAGTTCCTTGGGATTTGCTATAAAGGTTATCCCGATTGAAAGCATCCAGCTATGAAAGAAAGCCGTAAGATCTCTTACCCAGCCAACATTCTCATATGTAACATCCATGCAAAGCCATAAGACCAGTGTGTTAAGAAGCAGACCCACAAGACTTAAGAGCATAAAAATAATAAACTCCTTTTTCCTGTCGGCATCCTCCTTCCTTTCAAATACAAACTTCATACTGGCCAGATAGTTAAATATCAAAGATATACTAAATCCCAGCACTCCCGCTACAAGATAGCCGTAATCCCATTTTATGACCGTAAGTACCAGGGAATAGATGACGAAATCTATCACAAAGGATATTCCCCCAACTACTCCGAACTTTAATATCTGCATCAAAAGCTTATTTTTTTTACTTTCCGTTTTTTCCATTCATCCATCCATTCCATTTCCGGGATTCTCCCCTTTTTCTCCCTTAGTCAGAGCCCTGATCCCCAAATAGGTGACCACAAGGGTAAAGCTGTAATACAAAATTCCCGCTCCAAGCTTTGAGAGGGTATTTTCTGAAAAAAGTCTTAATATATAATTAATGTAAAAGATCAGGATCAAATAATGATATTTTACAATTTTTTTCACATCTTCATTTATGAAAAGAGCTGCCACCGCCATCAGAACAAAAAAGTCATAGCTTCTGTGATAAGTTATTATCAAAGACCAGAGTATCAATATAGATATCACTAAACCATCTCTTGAAGGCCCAAGCTTAATACAAAATATAAAGAGGGCTGCCATGATCACAAGAGTAAGTACATAAGCAAAAGGTGATCCCTTAAGTAAAACCCCTATATCTATTCCTCCTTCAGCCACCAGGGCAGAAGAAACCTTTAATGGCTTTATTATCATATTTATAAAGCTGTCAGAAAGCCATATGGCGGATACAAAGGTAAGAAAGACGTGCATCAGCACAGAAACCAAAACTTCCTTATACTTTTTTTTGTAAATAAAATACAGGAGAAGAACAGCTGTTAAAGTATATTTAAAATAACAAACAAATAAACCCAGAGTCGTTAGCACAAAGCCTTTTTTCCCGGAAAATCTCAACCCGTAAACTGCAAGCAGGAAGAAGAAAAAGGCAAAGAGCGTATGTTGTCCGACTCCGAGCTGATTCCTGTAAGGTGTACCGCTTATAGTAAAAAGCACCAAAAACCAAAAGGAAAAACCATCAAGCTCCTTTAAAAAGGTCTTTCTCAAAAGGAAAAACATACCTATGGTAAAAAGGAGGTTGCATAAAAGCCAGATATACCTGGCTGTTAATGGTGGAAGGAAGGTAAAGGGAATTAACAGTATCAAAAGAGAGGGAAACTGATTAGCCTCCATCTGAAGATAATATTTCTCGAATTCATACTCCTTAGGTATCCTTCCCGGGTTCAGAGATTCATCATAGGGATTGATCTTTAAAGTAAAGGCCTTGGCCGCATCCCACTGAAAATCCTGGCTGGCTTCCATGGCATTCCTGCAGCCCTGTACTAAGGACAGGGCTGCGAGACAGGCCATGATAAACAATATTACTTTTTTTATCTTTTCATTTTTTAAAAGCTTATCCAAAACTCAAACCTAGATCACTGCAATAACTGCATTTTTCAGTACTTCAAGACGTTTCTCGGCATCCTCAAGACTTGTTCCCTTGATACCCATATAGAACTTGATCTTGGGCTCTGTTCCTGAAGGTCTTGCACAGCACCAGGAGTTATTCTCGAGATCAAAGTAAAGTACATTTGACTTGGGAAGTCCGGTCTCTTTAACCTCTCCTGTTGACATATTCTTAACCACATTATTGTCATAATCTCTGAACTCAAGAACCTTAAGTCCGGCAAACTCCTTTGGAGGATCATTACGAAGCTTGTTCATTATGGCCTTTATCTGGTCAGCTCCCTCAATACCCTTCATGGTAAGGGTATGGATACCTTCCTTATAGAAGCCATACTTCTCATATATCTTCATCATCTGATCCCATACGGTCATGCCATGCTTCTTGCAGTAAGCGGCAACCTCGCAAAGACACATAACAGCAACAACAGCATCCTTATCTCTTGCATGGGTTCCAACCAGACAGCCATAGCTCTCTTCAAAACCAAATACGTAGTTATTGGAATGAGTCTGCTCGAAAAGCTTGATCTGCTCCCCGATATACTTAAAGCCTGTAAGAACTTCGATCAGCTTAAGACCGTAATCGGCTGCTATGGGATCTGCCAGATTTGTGGAAACTATAGTCTTAACAAAGGCGGGATTTTCAGGCATTGTATTATTGGCTGCCCTCTCTCTTAAGATATACTCAGCTATAAGCATACCTGACATATTACCCGTGAAGGGAATATATTCTCCGCTCTTTGTATCCTTAGCATAGATTCCAAGTCTGTCGGCATCGGGATCCGTTGCCAGAACAATATCCGCATCCTTTTCCTTAGCCAGCTTAAGAGCCAGAGTAAAGGCCTTGGGATCCTCGGGATTAGGATATTCAAGAGTTGTAAAATCAGGATCCGGAAGCTCCTGCTCGGGAACTACATAAACATTCTTAAAACCAAGCTCTGAAAGGATCCTTCTTACCGGCACATTTCCTGTTCCATGGAAGGGAGTATAAACGATCTTTATATCATCAGCCATTTCCTTGATCACTTCAGGATGGATTATCTGCTTCTTTAACTCAACCATATAGGCATCATCTATATCTTTTCCTATAACATGATAAAGTCCCTTTTTAACAGCTTCATCCTTATCCATGGTCTTTGCGTCAGAGAACTTTGCAACAGCCTTTACCTCATCTATTATTTCTTTATCTCTGGGTGCGGCAACCTGAGCTCCGTCCTCCCAGTAAACCTTGTAACCGTTATATTCCGGAGGGTTGTGAGAAGCTGTAACTACTATACCGGAAGTACATTTAAGTGTTCTTAAGGCAAAGGATAATTCCGGCGTAGGCCTTAAGGAATCAAAAACATATGCCTTGATCCCGTTTGCATTAAGACACAGAGCAGCTATATCGGCAAACTCAGGTGACATACGTCTTGAATCATAAGCTATGGCAACTCCTTTATCAGCTGCATTCTGCTTTAAGATATAGTTTGCAAGCCCCTGTGTCGCTCTTCTGACTGTATAGGCGTTCATCCTGTTGGTTCCTGCTCCGATAACGCCTCTGAGACCACCTGTACCAAATTCCAGCTCTTTGTAAAAGCGATCCTCTATTTCCTTCTCGTTTCCTTCGATGGATCTTAACTCTTCTTTTGTTTTTTCATCGAAATACGGATCCTCAAGCCAATTTTTGTACTCTTCTTTGTAACCCATTTAATAACCTCCTTGAAAAAATAATTTATCTAAAAAGCAGGCCTGTCAGTTCAACCTACCATGCTTTTAGGATTCCCCTTTAATACAAAATTACTGTGATCAAGTGAAAAATTAGGATTGAAATAAGGATCTCCCTTTGAAAGAACCTCTTTCCATTTTTCCTTGAAAAGCTCGCATTCCCTGTTATATCTTTCAGCCTTTTCGTCATTATTTGTATCGCTTCCCCTGGAGGCGGACTCATAATGGAAAAGCTCTGCATAGGGGGTAAAGATATTTAAGAGACCCTTATCCCTTAGCTTAAGACAATAGTCCACATCATTTAAGGCAACGGCAAACTCCTCACTGAGTCCCCCAACTCTGTCATAATTCTCCTTAGAGGTCATCATGCAGGCTCCTGTAACAGCCGATACATCCTGGGTATAACACAGCCTTCCCATATAACCCAGGTTATCCTTTGGCATCTTATAATGGGAGTGACCGGCAGTTCTGTGAGCTCCAAGCCCTAAAACTATTCCGGCATGCTGTATGGAATAATCAGCATAGTAGAGCATACAGCCCACTGCTCCCACATCCTGCCTTTGAGCATACATGAGAAGCTCCTCTATCCAGTTCCTGGTAACCACCTCTGTATCATTATTTAAAAGAAGCAGATACTTCCCTTTGGCAAAGGTTGCTCCGAAATTATTGATCTTTGAATAATTAAAGCTGCCTTCATATCTTACCACCCTGATATTTGGAGCTTTTTCAAGAATACTGTAGTATTCCTCTATTTCACTGCTTTCACTGTTATTCTCTATTACTATTATCTCATAGTTCTCATAAGAGCTCTTATTCTGGATTGATTCTATACATCTCTTGAGATCATCATAGTGATCCTTATTGGGGATCAGGATAGATACAAGAGGTTTTTCCAAAAGCTTGTACCTTATCCTGAATATAGTCTGAAAGGCTCTTGAGCTTTCTATCTCAAAGCCCTCAAAACCGCAATCCTTAAGATGGGCTGCCACAGCTCTCTTTGCGGCATCTATGGCATAGCTCTTGGCATTTATATCACTGGCCACTGAACCGGCGTGGCTTCTCCAATAATAGAGTATCCTTGGAACATGAACTATCTTATTTGCCCTTTTTGTAAGACGAAGTATCATATCATGATCCTGACTTCCGTCAAATTCACTTCTGAAAAGCCCTGCCTCATCCACAAGCTCTCTTGAAAAAACAGAAAAGTGACAGATATAGTTATTTGCCCTCAGGTTGTCTATGGCAAAATCCGGCTTAAAGTGAAGAGTCACCATATCATTTATGTCCTCTCCCTTGAAGGTGGTTTCGTCACAGTAAACATAATCAGCTCCTTCATTGCAGATAACCTTCATATATTCATATAAAGCACAGGGATGAAGTATATCATCATGATCAAAAAGACCTATATAGTCCCCTGTAGCCATCTTGTAGCACTCATTGGTATTGCCCGAGATACCCTCATTTTTTTCAAGCTTTTTATAGACTATCCTTTTATCCTTTTGGCAATATTCCCGGCATATCCTGCCCACATC
>JAILBX010000227.1 GCA_024680675.1 Lachnospiraceae bacterium
ACCTTTATGGTAAATAGTCTGATATCCTCATTAATATATGCATTTTTAATTTCTTCACTATTGTCCTTTATGGAATCATAAAACATTTCAAGAGATGACAGGAACATATCCACTCCGCCCGAATTGGCTATACCCTCTGAAGCATTCAAGCCTTCAAGCTCTTCAAGCCATTGATACTCCTTTGGAAGCTCCTGCCTGCTTTTCACATCACTAAAAGCCTCTCCCTCTTTTATGAGATCCTTGGGAAGATCCTCTAAAATAGTCTTTTCAAGAAGGGCCGAATCTATGGGCTTTGACAGGTATCCCTTAAAGCCCTTTGAAGTATAAAAATCCGCTCCCGCAGTGGAATTGGCTGTAAGGGCATATACGGGAAAGCTCTTATCCATCTTCTTTATCTCTTCTAAGGTCTCTATACCATCCATTTCCGGCATCATATGGTCTAAAAAGACAATGTTATAATCCTGCTCTGATATCATCTTAAGACATTCTTTTCCGCTTGCTGCAGTATCCACAAGAAGCTTAGTGGGCTTTAAAAGTCCCTTTATGACCGCAAGATTCATTGGATTGTCATCAACTACCAGGATTCTTGCATTGGGAGCAGTAAACTTCGGAACATAGGATCCATCGCTTATTTCCTCATCCCTTTCAGCAAATTCTCCAATACCTTCATTGTCAACGATCCTCTGCCTGAAGGTAAAAATAAACTCAGATCCCTTTCCGTACTCACTTTCGCATACAAGACTTCCTCCCATAAGCTCGGCAAATTTCTTGGATATATCAAGTCCAAGTCCCGTACCCTGTATCCCGCTGTTCTTTTCTTCATCCAGTCTTTCATAGGCTGAGAAAAGCTTATCCATATCTTCAGGCTTAATACCTATTCCCGTATCCTTTACCGATACCCTTAAGAGACAGGACTCATCATCTCTCTCCTTAACCAAAACCTTAAGGGTAAAGCCCCCCTCCTTGGTATATTTTACAGAGTTGGTTAAGAGATTTAAGACAACCTGCCTTATCTTTCCGTTATCACCCTTTAATATCCTGGGTAGACTGCTGTCTATTTCCGTATTAAAGAAAAGATCCTTTTCCGCAGCCCTGATCCTTATCATGGCAACTATTGTTCTTAATATCTGCTCTGTATCATATTCCTGCTCCACAAGATGCATCTTGCCGGATTCTACCTTTGAAATATCAAGGAGGTCATTTATCAGGCTAAGAAGAGTCTCTGAGGCATTCTTGATATCCCTTGCATGGTTTACAACCAATCTGTGATACTCCTTTGGCACTCCATAAGGATCCTCCCTTAATATCATTTCATCCATTCCCATAATGGTATTAATGGGAGTTCTTATTTCATGAGACATATTGGCTAAAAATCTGGTCTTTGCCTGATTCGCTCTTTCAGCCTCATCCTTTGCCAGTCTTATCTGTTCATACTGCCTTCTTATTATGGTTCCGGTCATTATCCTCCAGACGATAAGACCTGCCAGAAAAGCCATAAACATAACAAACAAAACCCTGAATATACGAAGTTCATATATAAGAGGCTTCTTTGTTATATCAAAGGTCTGATCCTGAAGGACTTCCCTCTTTGTTTCATCAAGGACCTGGATATGAAGCTTATAATCCCCATAGTGAAGATTGGTGTATTCAAGGGTTGTAAGCTGACTCTGAGTCGCAGTGACTCCCGCATCCTTATCTCCCTCCAGGAAAACCCTGATAAGGGGATTGGTAAGAGCATAATTTAAGACTGCCGGAGTAATCTGAATTCTCCCATTACTGGCAGGAATGGTATATCTTCCATTACTGTCGGCTTCTATTTCCTTATCTTCGCAATATATGGACTTTATATCCAGTATGATACTTGAGGATTTTTCAATATAAGTGTTGATATTTACCTTATTCACACCCGATCTTGAGGCTATATAAAGATTACCCTTTTCGTCCAGCTCACTGAAGGAGTTGGCAGTCACCGCTCCCGGAAGACCGTTTTCAACAGTATAGAGCTTATAATCCTTTACATTATTTTCCAGCATATCCTTTGAATTTATAACAAAGATCCCGTAGGAGGACAATATCCAGAGATTATCATCATCACTGTAATAAATATCAAAATTGTTGTTATATGGGAAGGTCGTCACACATTCCAGCTTCCCATCCTTAAGGTACTCTATGGAGTTTGAAGTAATGATCCAGTAAACCTTTCTTCTGTCATCTCTTTTTATCCTTAAGATAACATCACTGGTCAGACCCTCACTTCTCCCTATTTTTTCTATATTATCGTCTTTTATCACATATATGCCGTCGCCGTCTGTACCAACAAAGATTTCCCCGTCAAAGCCCTCTTCAATAGTCATAAAAACAGTGTTGTTTACTTTTTCGGAGGCCCCTATGGTCCTTTCTATACTGCCCTCCTTTAAAATGACCATTCCGTCGTTAGTACCCACCATAACAGCCCCGTCACTCCTGATGCTTGTACAACGGGTGGCATTGCTTATCATTCCCTGCTCTTTGGTGTAGCTTATTATCTTATTATTGGGAGTATAGCATATCAGTCCTTTATCATTTGTATAGGTGGATATCCAAAGGTTATCCTCATGATCTCTTGTAATACATCTGATCCTGGTATCCGCAAGAAATTTTGTAAGTTCATTTTCAATGACCTTATTGTTTTCATCCAGGATACAAAGACCTCCATCCTCTCCCACATAGAGAAGACCATCCCTTAAACAGGTGGAGTTAACTACCAGATCCGGAAGTCCTCCTTCCTTTGTTATATTATTAAAGCCCGTGGTAACAATTTTCATTACACCCTGTCTTGCGGATGCTACCCACAGATTACCCTGATAATCCTCATCTATGCTGTATATTGCATCCGTCATAGGCAGATTCTCAAGGGGATTAAACTCCATATTCTCATCCAGATAGCCTATGGTATCATCTGAGCTTACCCATATACGTCCACAGGCATAGGTTATAAGATCTACGTTCTTTGTTGGAAGGACCGATATTTTTTTCAGCTTAAGTATATTGTCACCAAAGGATCCGTAATAGATCTTATTATCATTACAGCCAAGATATATTTTTGACGGATCAAGGGGATCGGGATATACAGCCGTAACCTTCTGAAGCCCAAGCTCTCTGCTTTCATATATTCCTTCAACAAGACCGTTTTTAATATAGAAAAGTCTTCCATCATAGGTCAGACCGTAAATACTTCCGTCAGAAGCCTTAGCCATCTGCTCAACCGACTCGCTTGACAGGCCTTCTTCATCAAAAAGGTGGATCTCCTCCTTATTGTCTATATAAGCAAGACCTGAGGATGTCCCAATATAGATATTTCCTTTGTCATCCTCGCAGATACTCCTTATAGAAGCATTGGGCAGCCCCTGCTCCACATTAAAATGACTGGTCCTGTCATCCTCCCCTATAAGGACAATGCCGTTGTCATTGGTGCCCACCCAGATCCTTCCCTGACTGTCTTCATACAGGGCTCTTCCACTGGTCAATCCTCCGGAAGCATCCATACGTTCAAAGCTTGAACCGTCATATCTTATAATACCGGCGTAACCCCCGATCCACATATAACCGTTTTTAGCCCCCAAAACACAGTTGGCGTCCGAGGTGGGAAGCCCGTTTGTGGCATCATAGATCTTTGCGGTAAAGCTCACATCCTTTATCTGTCCGCTGGCTGCATAG
>JAILBX010000231.1 GCA_024680675.1 Lachnospiraceae bacterium
GGATATCAATACTATAGAATGGCTGGAAGGTTACCTTAAGTCCTATCCCCATGCCCTTGTTATAGTTTCTCATGACAGAATGTTTTTAGACAGGATATCAGATACTGTATATGAGATAGAGCATCATCATATAAAAAGATATAAGGGAAATTATTCTGATTTTATCAGACAGAAAAGGGAAAACTATGATAAACAGCTTAAGGATCATAACGCTCAGGAGAAGGAAATAGAGAGGCTTACAAGGATTGCAGAGCGTTTTAAAGGAAAGCCTACAAAAACAGCTATGGCAAAGTCCAAGCTTAAGGCCATAGAGCAGATGGATATCATAGATGCACCGGATAAGTATGATGACAAGACCTTTCATATAGATTTTATACCGGCAAAGGAACCGGGCAAGGACATCCTTTTTGTTGACAGGCTGGCCATAGGCTATGATGAGATCCTTTCTCAGGTAAGCTTTGAGGTGAAGAGGGGAGAAAGGGTAGGGATAATAGGAGGCAACGGTCTGGGAAAATCCACCCTTCTAAAGACAATAACCGGGATAATAGAACCTCTTTCAGGCTCTGTTACCTTCGGACACAATGTGGAAGTGGGCTATTTTGACCAGCAGATGGCTCAGTATACTTCTGAAAAGTCCATACTGGATGATTTCCATGATGAATTTCCAAATTTAACCGAAACTGAGGTAAGAAATTCTCTGGGGGCATTTCTTTTTACTCAGGATGATGTATATAAGGAGGTCTCTTCCCTCTCCGGAGGAGAAAAGGTAAGGCTGGCTCTTTGCAAGATAATAAAAAGACGTCCCAACTTCCTTATACTTGATGAACCTACAAATCACATGGACATAGCCTCCAAGGAGACCCTGGAGGAAATGCTTCTTTCCTATAGGGGAACAGTTATCTTTGTTTCTCATGACCGATATTTTGTAAAGAAGACGGCAAGTAAGGTTTTGCTTATAGAAAAAGACCGGGTCAAGCTCTACCCCTTTGGTTATGAACAGTATGAGGAAGAGCAGGAAAAGCTCAGACTTGGAGATACAGATCTTCAGAATCCTGTTCTTTCCGGGAGTGTAATTTCAGATCAGCTTGAGGAAAGGGTGAAGGATAAGGAGGAAGAGATATTAAACAGTAAAAGGTCGGCGCTTGAATCCTATGAAGCCTCCAAGGAGGCCGCAAAGAGAGACAGGAAGATAAAGAAATTGGAAGACTCCATAGCCCTTATGGAGGATAGGATAGAAGAAAAAAAGCTGCAGCTGTCCTTACCGGATAATGCCACAGATTATAAAAAGCTTTCAGATATACAGGAAGAGATTGACGAGCTTGAAGAGAAGCTTTTAGAACTTATGGAAGAGTGGGATAATCTATAAATGAGAGATAAACTTACAAGATCAGATATAAAGAAGATGCAGGAGGAGATAGAGTACAGGGAGTTTACTCTGAGACCAAAGCTGCTTGAGAGTGTAAAGGAGGCAAGATCCCACGGGGATCTTTCCGAAAATTTTGAATATCATGCCGCAAAAAAGGAGAAGAACATAAATGAAAGCCGTATAAGATATCTGGAAAGAATGATAAAGTCCGCGGTGCTCATTGATGATTCCTCAAAGGAGGATGAGGTTGGGATAAACAACCGGGTCAGGATATATTTTGAAGAGGATGATGAAGAAGAGGAGTTTAAGTTAGTTACAACAGTAAGGACAAACTCTTTGAAGGGACTTATAAGCATTGAGTCACCTTTGGGAAAGGCCATCTTTAAGAAAAAGCTGGGTGACAGGGTTTTGGTAAAGGTTAGTGAAGAAATATCATACTATGTGGTAATAAAGGATATTGACAATTCTACAGATGATTCAATGGACGAAATAAACAGGTACTGATATGAAGATAGAGATAGCTGATGATTTTGATCTGAAAAAAATAGATGAAAGCGGCCAGTGTTTCAGGGTAAGAAATCCTGATGACGGAAGCTATATCTTCATTCTCAGGGACAATGTTCTTTCCATAAAAAAAAGCGGTGAAAATGAATATGAGATAGACTGTGATCTTAGGAGCTGGGAGGAGCTTTGGATCCCCTATTTTGATCTGAAAAGATCCTACAGGGATATAAGGAGGATGATAAGGGATGAGGACAGGTATTTAAAGGCTGCCTCCGAGACAGGAAGAGGGATAAGGGTGCTGAAGCAGGATCCCTTTGAGATGCTTATAACCTTTATAATTTCCCAAAGAAGAAATATTCCCTCCATAAAAAGATCCGTGGAGCTGATCTGTGAAAGATTCGGAAAAAGGTCAAAGGACTATCCTGACATATATCTCTTTCCCGATCCGGCAGATATGGCAGGAATAGATGAAGAAAGCCTTTCCGGCTTAAGTCTTGGTTACAGAGATAAGTATATAGTCGATGCGGTAAATAAGGTCAACAGGGGTGAGCTTCCTCTCTATGACATGTATGAGCTTAAGGATGAGGAGCTTTTTACAAGGCTTAAGAGTGTTAATGGAGTGGGAGACAAGGTTGCCAATTGCATATGTCTTTTTGCCTACCAAAGGATGGCCTTTGTGCCTGTGGATGTCTGGATACAGAGAGTGATAAATGAGATTTATGCAGGAGAGGATCCCTTTCCCTCATACGGGGAGAATGCGGGAATAATGCAACAGTGGCTTTATTATGCAATAAGGCAGGAAGAAAGATGATAACCCGACTGGAGGAGATATTATGAGAGAATTGCCGAAACCGTTGCAGGTTTACAGACATTTTAAAGGAAGCTATTATCAGATACTGGGAGTAGCCAGACATTCTGAGACCGGAGAGGAACTGGTCATTTACAGGAGTCTCTTCGATCCGGAGGAGATATATGCCAGGCCTTTGGAAATGTTCTTAAGTGAGACCGATAAGGATAAATATCCTAATGCCAGACAAAAATACCGCTTTACTCTGGCAGACGGAGGATACAATAAGAAGGACAGAAAGAGTCAGGCCGGGGAAAAGGATAAGGGGGAAGCTGCCCCTAAATCAGCAGAAGAGG
>JAILBX010000052.1 GCA_024680675.1 Lachnospiraceae bacterium
TTATGATCGATGAAGCCGATGAAGAGATAAAGGATCCGGAGATATTGAAGGTGGGAGAGCTTTATGACTATAGGGGAAGCTTTACCTTTGAGGACTATAAATATTCCGGCAAGTGGCCGGGACATTATGCTACGGTGGTATCCAGAAATATATATAAGAACGGAAAATATGATTATACTCTGCTTTATAAAGCCCATGACTTTATAGATGATGCCATCATAATCCTTCTTTTGCTTATCCAGGGGGATATATACAGAATGGATGAGACAATGAGTGTTTGGCGTTATGTGAGAAAGAAGGGTGGAGGCAACTGGAATTCTCTGGCAATGGAGAGAAATCTGATAAGAGATGACTGTTATCTTTCTCAATATGTTACAAAATGGCTTGAAAATTACAGGGAAATATCGGAGTATGGAAGAGAAAGGGCTAAGAAGGACTTTAAGATAGCCTTAAAGATGTATTTAAAGTCTCCGGGTAAGGAAAATAAGAAGTTTTTGAAGGATATGTATGATTATAATATAAAAGAACTGGTTTGTAAGGGTAAAAAGACCAGCCTTTTTACTTATAGCTTAGGCTGTATGTGGGAATCTCTTTTTGGGAAAAAGAGCTGATCATAATTATAAAATATGAAAGTATAAAGAGAAAAGTCTATGGAAAGAGAATGGAATCAGAAAATACTTGTAACAAGGTCTTCAATGCCTCCCTTTGAGGAATATGTAGAGGCTATCCGGCCGATCTGGGAGTCTGCCTGGCTTACAAATATGGGTGTTAATCACAAAAAGCTCGAAGAGGAGCTTAGGGATTATTTAAGCGTTCCTGAGGTTTCACTGTTTACTAACGGACACATGGCCCTGGAGCTCTGTATTCAGGCAATGGGACTTGAGGGAGAGGTTATAACAACTCCCTTTACCTTTGTTTCCACGGTTCATGCAATAGTAAGAAACAATCTTACACCGGTTTTCTGTGATATAAATGAAAGGGATTATACAATAGATGTTGATAAGCTTGAGGATCTGATAACAGATAAGACCTCTGCCATAGTTCCTGTACATGTCTACGGGCATATATGTGATGTGGAGAGAATAGAGGAAATAGCTAAGAAGCATAAGCTTAAGGTCATCTATGATGCGGCTCATGCCTTTGGAGTCAGATATAAGGGAATGGGAGTGGGAAGCTTCGGAGATGCTTCAATGTTCAGCTTTCATGCCACCAAGGTATATAATACAATCGAAGGGGGAGCCATAGCAACGGATGATAAGGATCTGATAAAGAAGCTTTACAGCCTGAAGAATTTCGGTATTAAAAGTGAAGTGCTTATAGATGATGTGGGAGCAAATGCGAAAATGAATGAATTTGCTGCTGCAATGGGTCTGTGCAACCTCCTTCATGTCGATGATGAGATAAAGAAGAGAGAGAAGGTTTATAAGAGATATATGGAAAAGCTTTCGGACATAGATGGTCTGATACTTGACAGGGTAAATGAGGATACCAAACCCAACTATGCCTATTTTCCTGTTATATTTGATGAGAGCAGGTATAAGCTTAACAGAGATCAGGTCTATGAGCTTTTAAAGACACATAATATTTTTTCAAGAAAGTATTTCTATCCTCTTATCAATGAGACAGAATGCTACAAAGGAAGATACGAGCATGGAGATACCCAGGTTGCAAAAAGGATATCCGAAAGGGTACTGACCCTTCCTATGTATGCCGGCCTTGATCTTGAGATCGTAGACAATATATGTGAGATAATACGGAGAGGGGAATGATAATCGTCAGATTTACCAGTGGTCTTGGAAATCAGATGTTCCAATACACTTTCTATAAATATCTAAAAAGAAAATACAGGGGAGTGGAGGTCAAAGGGGATCTAAGCTGGTTTTATGCCTATAATGATCATCATGGCTATGAGCTTGAAAGGATATTTAAGGAAAATCCCGACTCTGAATTTGAGCTTTCAGAGGCTTCCCCGGGGGATATCTTTAAGGTGACGGGTCTTATACCTAATATTGTAAAGCCAAGGGATATGTTAAGCTCAGGCAGAAGGGGCAGACATAAGGCATTAACGGCAAAAGCCTTTGAAAAGTTCAGAAGATATCCAAACAGGATATTAAGAGAATTTACAGCTAAGAAAAGACTTACAAATACCATAGATCAGCTTACGGGAAATATCAGCAATTTTGATATTGTGAATGAAGACGGCAGTATCTATAATGAGCTTTATGAATATGTTAACAGCCTTAAGAGAGAAAAGGATCATTATTTTATTGGCTTTTGGATCGAAGAAAGATATTTTAAAGCTGTGCTTGAAGAGGTAAGGAGGGCTTTTGTTTTTCCTTTGCTAAAGGGAGAGAACAGGTATCTGGCAGAGCGCATAGAAGGGGAAAACTCTGTAAGCATCCATGTCAGAAGAGGCGACTACCTTAAGGAATATAAGGACTCCTTTAAGACTCTTTCCAGGGATTACTATGTGAAGGCAGTGGATGAAATAGTAAAAAGAAGCGGTATTACTTCCGATAAGCTTTCTTTTTATATATTTTCAGACGACCCTGAATTTGTTAAAAAGGAATTTTCCTGGCTTGATAACTCTACTGTGGTGACAGGAAACAGCGGAGAAAACAGCTATAGGGATATGCAGCTTATGAGTCTTTGCAAGCATAATATAATCGCAAACTCCACCTTCAGTCAGTGGGGTTCTCTGTTAAATAAAAATGAAGATCATTTAACCCTATACCCAAAAGCCTATCTTAAGGACAGGGATAATGAAGAGAAGACCTTAAAGGGTTGGATAATGATCTGAAGAGGTGAAAGTTGAAAACAAATATTATAGAATATCTTTACGGATCAGCAGAAAGCTTCCCTGATAAGGAGGCATATTTTGATGAGACAAGCAGCTACAGCTATTCCCAGATACTTTCGGAGGTTGAGGCCATAGCCACTAAGCTTATAAAGAAGTCGGACACGGTATGCAGACCAATACTTATATATCT